>DAOLPD010000107.1:0-10400 GCA_035417425.1 Bacillota bacterium | reverse complement strand
CAAAATAGTCTCTTGCCTCTACCGTAAGGTACTCCCAATTTGCCCATTCATAGTGAATCTGCTTGAAGTCCTTGTCCCCGGCTCTTCTCATCCATATCTCTGTACGTAGGGCGCCGTTAGACATTGAGTTCAGATCCTGTACATCCCCCGGAACCTTATCCAGCTTTACTTGGAAATACGGCTCCCCGTCCGGTTTGAGTTTCACTTCTGCCGACAAGATAGTGGGGGCATGATTTATTAGCTTATTATAATCAGCCTTTGTATTGGCAGAAAGAGTAAATTCCCTGGACCAGGGCGACAATACAGTGGTCTCTCCATAATCAAAGGACTCTGCAAAGCGCGCCCTGAAGGTTATGGAATGGTTTTTCAGATAGTCCCAGCCGCCCTCGTAGAAAGGCTTCAGAGCCTCATCCTCCTGGAATAATGATGACATGCTCCATCTTTCACTGCTGATATATTTTTTGCCATTGATAAAGGTCATGTACATATCATCCAGTCCGTCAGGAACTGTCTTGCGTGAATCCCAGGCTGATGTATGATGCCAGCTTCCGTTGTCAATCCTGTAGTCTACCTGGAAATGCAGTAATAGGCTCTGCTTGTTTTCCGGGTCATCCTCTGCCCTCTTTTCTATATAGCTGCGAATATCCTGGGGAAGGCTGAGGGTGAAGTAAACGCTATCATTGTAGTAATGGCCTACACCGAAGTGCTCCGGTGCACCAAGTGTAACAGGTGGTTCTATATCTGCCGATACCGTAACATGCAGCCCGCAGATAAGAATCATTAATGCCAATAAAACCGCCAGTAATTTACGTGACATTATTATTCCTCCTTAAGTTAATTTTTCCCCTATGTGCTATAACCCAATAACCCTTATTCAAATGCCGATAACCTGTACATCCGGGCATAATTCCGAATATTTACAGCTGACGGGTAGATTACTCCGGCAGAATAGTCTACCTTATCAAGGTCTTCAACGGGTAATACAATCTTGTGCCGGCTTTTTACCCCGTCATCATAGTTCATAATTATTGTAAAGTCTTTGATTTCGTAGGTTCCCTTACCCGGATAAACATATTTTTCATAATCTTCCCCAATGGGAAAATCCTTGCCCGTATATCTTAATAGGCCTTTTTGATCCTCAAATGTGCCGTCCTTGGAGAAGCGGATAATTGAATCAGGCTCCCATTCCAGCATCTGGCCGGTTATTTTGCCCTCCAGGTTTGGAACTACTGTGGTAAAGAAACCATCCAGCTTTACATTGTCGAGCCAAGGCAGGAACATAAAGCCATCGACATTGCCAATCTTGAGGCTTGGGTATTTTGCATCCATTACAATAGAATTGACCTTGCCATTATTGCCCTTCATCTCCCCTGAGCCGTTGATGAATGTATATGTTCCGTAATCAGGGAAGGTAGAGGTTGCCGGCAGATCCTTCAATTCCGATTTATCCAGATTATATATGCCGTTATCCGGAAGCCCTCTGAAGAAAGTACCGTCGGAACAAAAAACATAATAATGATGATGGGCTGTATTGGCTGCCACATTATACTGAAAGCAGTACCACACCCCTACAATATTATTCAATGCAGGTTCTTTCTTCTGAGCAAACAATATTTTATTACCTGCTGCTGCCGCAGGTTCTGCAGCCGGTACCGGTTTATCTGCCGCGGCTGCCGGATCCTGATCCGGTGAGTTTGCAGGCTTTGCTGCCGCTGATGGTACAGAAGCAGCGCTTTCCTTGAACCTTTCATAGGAGCGTACACTCATTGCAAGTGCCATTTCCCTTGTGGTAGTGGCATAGCCTGATGCCTTCTCCGCTGTGGTTGTGGCCTTAGGCATGAACTTTCCGTCAGTACCCTTTATAATCTCGTTCTTGCTCATGAACTTCACATGCTCCAGTGCCCAGGAGGATATGTCCTTCTGATCCGTGAAGGCCGGTGCCCCTTCAGTTGAGAAGTCAGCGCCCGGTGCCATAACCCTTATGGCACGGCTCAGCATTGTTGCCACCTGCTCGCGGTTGGTAAGCTCCTTGGGGGCAAAGGTTGTTGCCGAAGTACCGGTAGTCACTCCGACCTTAAAGGCCTTCAATATCTCCGGATTGTTTGTATCTGTAAAAGGATTGGGTGAGGCAGCAACCGCTGCTTTGCCTGTAGTCTTCTCGTACAGCTTGACTGCCAGTTCTGCAAATTCCTCCCTGGTAATGGGCTTTGTCATATCCTCACCCTTTAGGGATTCAGGTATCAGTCCGTAATCGTCAGCCTTCTTAAGCTCTGTTGCAGCCCACGGGGAAGCCTCGCTCCAGGCCGGCATGTTGTGGGATATTACATTGGAAAATGGCCCGTATATATCTACGGAATTAGAACTGCCTTTATATCCGGACTGATAATAGTTTCTCAAATCCAAAGCATATCTGGTCTTTATCTCATAACCTTCAGCATCGTAGCTTTGTGTTTCCCCTTTAAAATAGTCGCTTGCCTGTATCTCAAGATACTCATAATTGGACCACTCATAATGAATATACTTGAAGTCCTTGTCCCCGGCCCTTCTCATCCATATCTCGGTACGTACGGAGTTTCCGGACATGGAATTAAGATCCTGGATCTCTCCGGGAATTCTGCCCAGCCTTACTTCAAAATACGGTTCTCCCCCTCTTGCTATTTTCACATCTGCCGAAAGCAAGGTTGGAGCATGGTTGATGAGCTTGCTGTAATCGGCTTTTATGTTGGCTGAAAGGGTATATTCCTTCGACCAGGGTGAGAGGACGTATGTCTTGCCGCCGTCAAAGGACTCTGCGAAGCGTGCCCTGAATGTAATTGAATGGCCGGTGAGGTAGTCCCAGCCGGCATCATAGAAAGCCTTCAGTGCCTCATCCTCCGGGAATATACCGCTCATATTACAGCTGTCGCTGTCAGCATAATCTTTCCCGTTTGTAAAGGTAAAATATAAATCATCAATTTTATCAGGTACCGTTTTGGGAGAATCCCATGCGGCTGTATGGTGCCAGCTTCCGTTATCAATTTTATAATCTATCTGAAAATGTATTGTGAAGGTCTGTTTGTTCTCCGGATCATCTGCCGCACGCTTCTCAATATAGCTGCGCAGGTCTTCCGGTGCACTGAAAGTGTAACGAACACTGTCCCCGCTATTGTGTCTGACCCCGAAATGCTCCGGGGCTCCTAACGTCACCGGAGGTTCAATATCCGCCGATGCGGTGATAGGCAATCCACATATAATAATCATAAGAGCCAATAATACTGCCGATAATCTACGTAGCACTGTACATACCTCCCCAAATTCTATTTCATGCAATTCAATGCACCCGCATCATCATAATTTCTATCCTTCCGGCCAATCAGGCGGGGAATATATACTCTCCGCCTGTAAATAAAACCGGGATCCATCCTTACTCATCTTTTTGAACTGAAATTCCCATGGTTCCGTCCTTGACCATATAATTTAGGGCGACGGTAATCTGATTCCCGTCATTTCCGCCGAAAATAATCATTTCTTCGGTTTTTGATTCGTAAACATCCTGTGTATATGTTTTTTTGATCTCCTTCAGATAAGCCTCAAAATCATCGGCTTTAACCTCATCAATAATAACCATGATGTTATTGTCCTGGAAAGCCGAGGTTGCTATCTTTCCCTTTTTAAACTCCGGAATCTTCTTTGCCAGATCATTGTCCGGCCACTTCCCGCCTCCGATGGTAAGTTCTTCTCCGTCCTCCCCTTTGACTGTCACTGTATCGCCTTTGATGTCAACATTGTCACCGAGTGCTTTCTCAACTATTTTCTCAGTTATAGCCTGTTCTGCCTTTTTCTTTATGCCGCATCCGCCAAGCGGCAGTATTGCTGCCAATAAGCAGCTGCACACCAGTAAATATGCCAGTATTCTTTTCATTTATTTCTCCTCCTTTAATAATTTAGTTGTAATGTTTACTCAAGATGCTTGTTGAATTCATTTAATATCATCTCATCCATCAGGTTTTTCATCTGCCTGCTGTAATTGTGCCGCATTATACTATTTCATTTTACAATACAATCATAAAAAAAACATAAAATGCAAGTCAAGGCAAAAATATGCCTGGAGTCCTAGAAAAATCAATAAAAGAACCCTTTTCTTTTATTGATTTTATATGGTAAAATTAAGTTAATAATTCATGAATTTCCGATAAACCAAAATTTGAATGGGCTTATGAGGTCGATAATATGAACGGCACTCCTGTTTTAAAGAGCAAGCTTATTATGCCGGAGCTGTCACAAAGCTTTCTGTTGACGGAACGTCTGAAAAGGCTTCATACAAATATGGAACCTTGCAGGGCTGTTACCGTATGCGCACCGGCCGGATATGGTAAAACCTCCCTGGCGGTTTCATATTTTTATGCTCAGCAGGCTTTATCCTTCAGAGTATGCTGGTATCGTCCGGATCCTGAGGATAAAAACCTGTCGGTGTTCATTACCCACCTCCTGGAAGCAATATTCCCATCGGAAGCTCCTGAGTTTGCAGCGTCAAGGGAAGCTGTTGCAAGCCATTCAGATACTCAGTCCCATCCCCTCAGCGCCGTTTCCGTGATATGCAGTGAATTGTGGGCACATCACAGCCATATGCGGACATATATCGTACTGGATGACTTTCAGAATGTGGCTCAGGTCCAGGATATATGCGATATAACAAGATATTTGCTTGACAACCTTCCTCCCTCCTGTACGCTTTTCATATTAAGCCGGGCAAGCCATAATGTTTTTACTGAAAAGCAGAAGCTTGAAAAAAAGATTCTGGAAATAGATTCGCGGGATCTTTCTTTTGACAATGCCGAAATTGAAGATTTATTGTTCAGCATGGGACAGGCCTCTGCTGACAGGAACCTTACCGACATCATTGAAAAAAGCACCGAAGGCTGGATAGCCGGCGTCATAATCTTGTACCAGGCTGTCAAAAGCAAGGGCCCCGACAGCACTTCCTTTGAAACGGGAAAATTGGGGCATGAAGATGCCCTGTTCCGGTATATGTCCCTTGAAGTTCTCAAATCAGTTGACGACGATACCCAGAATGCCCTTGCCCTTCTTGCCCTGCTTCAGGAATTTTCTGAGGCAGAGGCATCGGAAATACTCGAAATAAGCGATATAACAGCATTGATAAGGCAGTGTATGGGATTCGGCATGTTCATCCAGAGAATTCCCGGAACGGCAGTTGTATACCGCTTCCATTCCCTATTCCGTGAATTTCTGTTAAATACACTGAAGGACCGCTATCCTGAAGAGCATATTGCAAAAATTCATCTGAAAGCGGCCGAATATTATATGAGACATGCCGCATACGGACGCTTTGCGGAGCATCTGACAAAATGCGGCAATTCCGCTACCGCCATGGACATGGTGACAAAAGCGGGTTTTAACAAATTCATGATTGGAGAAACCGGACAATTGAAGAATTGGCTGGATTTACTGCCGGAGGATATGATCATGGACAATCCGATCCTCTTGCTGTTTAAGGCGCAGCTGATGCCCAACAGCAGGCAGCCGGAAATTGTGGACACTCTGAAAAAAGTTCTGAAGCTGTCACTGCAGGATAACAATCTTGCAATATATTTTTATGCAGCCAGTGTCCTTATATATATTTATATGTGCGGCAACAACATGAAAGGGCTTCTGGAAATGGCGGAGGGCAATCCCAAAGAGCCGCAGAATGTTTCCCCGTCACTTAAAAATTCTCTGGCTATTATTGATATGGTACGGTTTATTGCAGAAGAAAACTTTGCCGCAGCGGAGGAACAGAGCGAAAGCATACAGTATGCCCTTCTTCCCGAGGACAGCCAATGGCTTTATTTAATTCTTTCCTGTATAATCTATTACTGCATGGGCCGGCTTGACCACGGGGAGCGCTGCATGAGAACGGCGCTGGAACTTTACAGCTTTAAAAATATCGAGCCCTCCAAGGGGTTTATACTTCTTTTCCTATCCATCGTACTGACACTGAAAAACAAAAGGGACTTCCTGCCCTCTCACATTAAGGAAGTTCTCGCCATAGGCGAAAAATATGATTATGATTATCTGTCTGCTCACGGAAGGCGGCTTGCCGCTTTTGAACAGTATCTGGCCTTTAATGGGCCGGAATCCTCTGAAATGCTCGATCATGCTGTTTTCCACTTCCTCAGTATAAACAACACGGCGATGGCTGCGGCCTGCAGATTGCTCCGGTGCCTTTGGACCATAGGCGGCAGCAGTCCTGCTCCGATTCTTGATGACGCCCGCAAGGATATTGAACTGATCCGCAAGTCATGTCCCGGCATGATGATCTATGAATCCTCCCTATCCATACTGGGGGCTATTGCCAGGGAATCGGGGGATTATAACCTGGCAGAAAGCCTTCTGCTTGAATCTATAAAGAAGGCAAAGGCAAAAAAGGGATACCAGGTGCTCTGCGGCTCATACTTCCATACAGCCAGGCTGTATTTCTCGGCCGGCAATGCCGGGCAGGGGCACCATTACCTTAGGCAGGCCATGGAGCTGGCGGCGGTTAACAGGTATTTCATGTTCTGGGATATCCATATCCCCACTCTTGTTGAAATGGCTCTACGGGGTATACGGTACGGCTATTGCCCCGAATATGCAATTGAGCTGCTGAAAAGGTTTTATGACAACAAGACAGTAAATTATCTGGGCGAAAGGGTAAAAAGCATGAACGAAAGCCGAATAACAGCGTTTGTCGGAAATTTCATCTCCTCATACAAAACTGACAGGCCCGAACAGCTATATTTTGTAAAGGCGGCTATGTTTGGAAAGCCGGAGATTTCAGTAAACGGTATAAAAATCCCCGATACCGAATGGAAAACCAAAAAGGTTAAAGGCTTTTTCGAATATCTGCTGCTTGGCAGCGGCAATACCATATCAAAGGAGCTTCTGGCAGAGATTTTCTGGCCGGGATCCGATGACAAATCATCAATTGCCTCACAGCGTACCGCACTGTATTATCTCAGAAAAACACTGTCAAAATATGATGCGGAAATTACGGGAGACAACGCTTTCATATATGAAACGCCGGAAGGCCTGCAAATAAGGAAGAATGATGCATTGGAGCTTGACATACACGAATTCCTGCGCCTTTATGACCAATTATCGACGGAGAAGGAACAGACAGAAATTCTGGAAAGAATGATCGAGCTATATAAAGGGGACCTGATGGAAAACAGTGACTACGGGGACCTGGTGCTTAACGAGCGGGAAAGGTTCAAATCCATTTTTATGGAGGCATGCCAAAAATTAGGGCTGATATATATGAAGCGCGGAAAACTGCAGCAGTCCGAAGAAATCCTGAGACGTGCCATGAGGGCGGAGCCATATAATGAAGACGTATGCCTGGAGCTTTTAAAGCTGTATATGTCCCAGGGGAGAAGAAGCAAAGCGGTGAAATTATATTACAGCTTTAAAAAGCATTTGGAGCAGGAGCTGGATATAAAGATTGACAAAAGGCTGACTGAGGCAATAAAGAGCCCGGGGCCTGAAGCATAATTTAAAGGTGGTCTGATTCTTACGAATAGACCACCTCAAAAACCAGGCTCTAATTCAACGGAATACCTTTGAATCTACCAAATGTTAATTACCTCAATCCTTTCAAACCGAAAATCTTACCAAACAAACTCTAAACCAATCTTACCAACTGCGTGAAATACATTCCAAAACTCAAACCAAATGGATCACAGTACTTTAGGGAAATTGCACCTTAGTTGAATTAGAGCCTGTGGGAAAGATGTAATCATCTTTCTTAATTTAATTATACCACAAATTATCTAAAATACAATGGTAATTTTCAGAATATTTAATTTTTTCTTGTCCTTCGACATGAGTATACAGCTTAGCCCATTTTCACTTCTTATTATGCCATCCTGATGGCAAAGGCCGGACATTCCGGAATGCAATACCCGCATTGTATACATTTCGATTGATCGATATATGATTTACCTTTATGGTCGAAGCTGGGGGCACTACTATGGCACACTTCTATACATTTGCCGCAGCTTATGCATGCCCCCTGCAAAACCTGAACCCTCTTTCTATTCTTGGTTATTATAATTTTTTCCATATTTTTTTCATTATTGAAGTACCTGACATTGTAGATAACCTCTTCCTTGCTTACCATTCCAACAGCTATAGAATCGTAGCAGTCCAAGTTTCTGGCATATTCCAAGCACTCTGAGTATTCATCCAGTAAAGTGCCGCCCCCTAATACTTTCATCAGATATATGCCCTTCCCGTTTTGCCTGCACCGTGATATGGCAGCCCTCATCTCTTTCTCTGTTCCTCCAACAATGCCGCGTCCTGCTTTATTAAGCAGCGGAAAAACAATATCTAAATCCTGCCTTTCTGCTGCAGCTTCTACTACCTTTACATTATGCGTAGATATTCCAACGGCCTTAATTATTCCTCTGCTTTTATAATCCAGCAGGCACTGCAAAGCACCTTTCCGTATGTCAAAAACATCGGGATTGGCCTTTGGTGCATGAAGATGGAAAATGTCAATATAGTCTATACCCATTCCATCAAGTGCTTCCTTTACAGCCTTTTCCATTTCATCATAGGATGCGGCCGTTGATTTGGAAGCAATCACCGGCCTGATCCCCGTCTTTTTTATAGCTGCTTTTATCGGTGAATATGTTTTATATATCTGCGCTGTATCCACAAATGTGATACCATTTTCCAGAGCACATGCAACAACCTCAGTTGCCTCTTCCACAGAAAGGTTCTTCTGGATAGGCCCCATGGGCAATGCCCCAAAACATAATTCCGTAACCTGAATTCCTGTTTTCCCTAAAATATTCTTTTTCATTGTATTACCTCACAAATAAAATTTCTTTAAATTTCTCTTCATAAGACTTTATTGCTCGTAAGTTGTATCCCTTAGCAATACTAAGCTGGTGGACGATAGGGGATTCGAACCCCCGACCTTTGCGTTGCGAACGCAGCGCTCTCCCGGCGTTTTAATTCATCTGCAACTATTTCATAGATTTCAGGGTCTGAAATCTATGTATTCTTAAGCATTTAACCACTTCCTCCCTATGTCCTCATATTATAGTATAATACGAAAAGAGGCAGTTTACAATTAAACTGCCCTCTTGTATGCACTATTTTTCATCTTAATGCAACTGTTGGTCTATCCTTAGAAGCCGTTCATAAATACCGTTTAATAGCTGCTGAAAGGGACAGTATATCGATTCCCGAGCTTCATTACTACCCCCTTATGAATAAAATTCTTACATACAGAACTGATAGTTTTGAAAATGTAATGGTTGATTCCGTTGTTAACTGAGCTAATAGAGGGCTGGCTGGAAAAACAAATTAAATCGGATAGTAACAAAAAAGTTTTTAAGTATATCATATTAATATATGAATGATCATTATTAAATGGCAGGAAATTCTTATTATTTAGCGAATTAGTTCAGTAATAAACCCCAAAATAAAAGAAGGATGGAATATGAGTTTTTGTACTGCAAAGGTAGTGGGTGATAAATCACAGGATATGGTGGAGATAATCAAGCTGAAGTACAATATTGGTGAACTGGTTTACAACGCCTTTGCCGCAGATACTGAGTTCCCTAATATACTATGTGAGGATGATAATTGATGAATGACACAATTTCTTTATTGATTAAAAGGAGAAGTATCAGACACTATCTTACAGAACAGATCGATGATGAAAGTTTAGAATTGATTATTAAAGCAGGGCTTTTTGCACCGAACGGCGGTAATCATCAATATACCAGATTCATCGTTGTTCAGAATGAGGCAAAACGCCGGGAATTAGCTGCTATGGTCAGACAAGAGTTTGCAAAGCGTGAAGTTATTGATGGCCAATATCAGAATAATGCTATTATCAGAGCTAAAAAAGATGAAAACTATGACTTTACGTTTCATGCTCCGACACTTATAATAGCAGTTGCCCCAAAGACTCATGGAAATAGTATGGCAGATAGCGCATGCGCTCTTGAAAATATGCAGATAGCTGCAACTTCCCTAGGTCTTGGTGCATGTTGGGTAAACCAATTGCACTGGCTTACTGACAGTCATTCAATTCGTAGTTATCTGGAACCTCTTGGATTGAAGGAGGATGAAGATATTTTCGGAAGCATTGTAGTTGGATATCCTGCCCGGCCGATCCAAGAACCTGCACCACGAAAGGAAGGGCGTGTAATAATAATCAAATAAAAAATGCGGGGGCAATGAAATATCCCCCGCCTCTCTATTTTAAGAGAGTTTGTCTATCAACTGATCCAGAATCCTGTTCAGGTCTGCGGCTGCTCCTGCGTCCGATACCTCGAATACTGCCGCCTTCTCATCCTTGTTTACGCTGATTATCAATCCGGAATCCTTCATTCCGCATATATGATGGGTCGCCCCGGATATCC
>DAOLPD010000106.1:0-10416 GCA_035417425.1 Bacillota bacterium | reverse complement strand
CCTTTTTGTTTTCAAGGATTCTCTCGAAAATTTTATACTTTGTCTTCAGTCTGACTCAGACTCAGGTCTGAGTTTTTTTATTTTTGATTCATCTCTCAGACTGCCAATTACTGACCGAAGATTATTGTGGCTAAAGCCTTGATTTGTCTTATATTCCATATACCGCACGCCCTATGTCAAAAAAACCTCTCCATTGTCTAAAAGTTTTCCATTTTCAAGCACCTAACCTGACAAATTATTCAAACCCCTTGTGTTAGAATCTTTATACGACGTTTAGAAGAATTATTGGGTGGTGATTGAAGTGGCAACAATATCAAATCAAAGTGTTACAAACAAACGCGGCCGGATAAGGCATATTATAGATTTTTTCATGAATGCCAGCTTCAGAATACATATTATACTTGGTGTCTTTGCGTTGTTATTGGGAAGAGCGGTTATCCTGGATTTTCTTAATCCTTTCTGCACTGCTTTTTTTGCTGCAGCAATGGTTCAGAAGCTGAATCTGTTTGTAATAGGGACAAGCATATTGCTTGGGGTGATGAGCGTCGGAGATAAGGGGATGCTTTTGAAATACCTTATTACCGCTATTGTCCTGATAGTTCCCTACGCAGCAACCCATAAGTTGAAAGTGAACAGGAAGCTGGTGATATCAGCTGCTGCAGCCTTGGTTAACCTTGCAGCAGGGTATTTCATTTTTTATGTTCAGAATTACTATCTCTATGATCTTTTGATGTTGATTATAGAATCCATTTTAATAGCCATACTCATATACATTTATGATCGTTCCGTACCTGTCATAAAGAATTACAAGAATAGAAGGCTGCTGTCCTCTGAAGAGGTAGTGGCAGTTGCGGTAATGGCAGCCTTCTGTTTCGTAGGAACAGAGATATTTATTGCGGGTTTTTCAGTAAAAAACATTGCCGTTATATTCATTATCATGGTTTTTGCTTATCTCGGCAATGTTGGAACCGGCGCGGCAGTAGGAATCATTATGGGAATAGTTCAGGCATTGTCAGGATCTATCCTCCCTGCCGCAATTGGCGTCTACGGCCTTTGTGCCTTGATGTGCGGAATGCTGAAGAACATCGGCAGGTATGGCTGTCCCCTGGGCTTCATAATAAGCAATGCGCTGATGACCTTTTATATAAACGGCTCAACAGAGGTATTGATAAGATTTTATGAAATATTGATTGCTTCCTTGTTATTTGTATGTATCCCCCAAAGCTACATGAAAAAGCTGTCAGGATACAAATTGTCCATTGCAGGAGAGTATCTTAAAGAAAGGTCCTACAGCATGAGGATTAAGGAGAATACTATAGAAAGGCTCTCTGAGCTTGCGGGAGTATATAAATCACTGGCTGACACATTGAAGGATACGTCACAGGACAGAAGCTTTTTTTCCCATACCGACGCAGCACAGATAATAGACCAGGTAGTTGGAAAGACATGTTCAGACTGCGGAGTGGCAAGCAGCTGCTGGAAGAGGGATTTTTACAATAGCTATCAGTATCTTTTCAATTTGCTGACTATTATTGAAAACGGGGGTAATCCCAAAAATGACGGCAGCTATAAAGGCTTCAGGGAACGCTGCCTGAAGCCGGAGGAAATAATTGAAAACCTTAAATATTACTATGATCTGTATAGAAACGGGCTTGGCTGGAAGAAAAAAATAAATGAAAGCAGATTGCTTGTAAGTGATCAACTGAAGGAGGTATCCGCAGTGGTATCAGACCTGGCTTTAAGAATAGATATGGATGTTGATTTTGACAGGGATATGGAGGAACTGATCATGGTAGGATTGGACAATGATGCGGTGAGGGTAAAAGATGTGATAGTGGCAAAAACGGGAAACACACTGGATGTAGATATAAGGGTAGACAGCTGCGGAGGGAAGCGGGAATGCATCAAGAACATCATTCCGATTGTAAACAGAATAACCGGAAAGAAATTCATCAAAAGGGACATGACCTGTGATATGATAAATGGCAGCATATGCAGCATTAAGCTGAAAGAAGCACATCGGTACCAGATAGCTACGGGTATTGCAAGAATGAATAAGTCAGGAGCAATTTCCGGAGACAATTATTCATTTATAGAACTGAAGGACGGCAAATTCATGCTTGCCCTGAGCGACGGCATGGGGACGGGCCCAAAAGCCGCACTGGAAAGCAGCACAACAATAACCCTTCTTGAAAAGTTCCTTTATGCGGGCTTTGACAAGGATGTGGCTTTGAAAGCTATCAATTCGCTGATGCTCCTTAAGTCCAATGACGAAACATATTCGACTGTTGACATGACAGTTATTAACCAATACAACGGAGAGGTGGAATTCATCAAGGTAGGTGCTGTATCTACATTCATCAAGAATGAAGAGGGAGTGCAGATCATTAAGACCGGTACATTGCCTGTCGGAATATTGAGCAGAATTGATGTGGAGCTTGTCAGGAAGAAGCTTAAGGATGGTGATTTTGTAGTAATGGTTACAGACGGAGTATTGGACTGCAACAAGGAAATTGTTGATAAGGAAAAGTGGCTGGCAGAATTGATAAGGGATGTGGAAACCAGGAATCCCCAGAGGCTGGCGGAGGAAATACTCCAAAGCTGCCTGAAGGCAAATGGGGGAGAGGCTCCGGATGATATGACCGTAATAGCAGGAAAGGTGTGGGAGGCAATGTAAGTGATTCTTTGTATAACAGCATCCTTTTTTGGCAAAATTATGAATATACTTAGTTGTAGAATTCGTATATTTGCAGGAAAGGGAAGTTATTATGGATGCATGGATTGAGAGTGGTGAAATCAAGCAGATAATTATTGTAACAGACGGAAAATCAGGTTCGGGAGCCAGTTCTGTTGAAGCTGCAAAGAAAGCATATGATAAAGGTATTGTCATAAGCGCAATAGGTATTATTGACTCTGATGCAGGCAGTGAAGGGGAAGCGGAAGAAGCAAAGAAGATTGCAGAGGCAGGGGGAGGGCTATGGTATTATTCGAAGCCAGAAGATTTGAAATGTGCCGTAAAAGAGATTAACATTGATACATCCATAAAAACAATAGAACGGATTGTTGCCCGGCAGCTTAAGATAATTATCGGAGGGGAGATTCCGGATCTGGAGCCCGAGTCGAGAAAGAAGATAATGAATTTCATCAAGAAATACGGGGGAAACATCAACCTGAAATGCATTATTGTTATCGATACCGACAGAAGAATTAAAGACAGTTTTTCCATTGCGGAGAAAATTGAAGCGGGATTGCTTGAGAGTATCCGTACAAGGAAAGGCAGCAGCAGTGTTGAGGTAATAGATTGTCCGGGTAAAACTGCAGGAGGTGCAATACTAAAAGCCTGCGAACTTATGAATCAGTATTATGAAGTATACAATGCATAGAACCTTATGCTATTGAAGTCTGAGAGGGTGTCGCAAAACTATTTAAGTAGTAAGCGGTACCTTTTTATATATGTCGCATCATTATTATGTTGTGCAACAGTTCAAATCAGTTTTTGCTTTTAAATATCACAGCTGTATGGTAGCATTACTATAGAAACATATTGAAGGTGGATTTATGAAAGACTTTATTGAAAATGTCAGAAAGACAATAGAAAAATATGATATGCTGAAGCCCGGGGACAAAATTGTGATCGGCGTATCAGGAGGCCCGGATTCACTATGCCTGCTCCATGTGCTGAAGGGGCTGTGCAGGGAATACGACTGCAGCATTTTTGCAGCGCATTTGAATCATAAGTTCAGGGGAAAGGCTGCAGACAGCGATGCGGAATTCGTGGAAAAAATCTGCAGGGAATGGGATATCCCGGTATTTATTGAGGTTTTTGACGTACCGGCATATATAAAGGAAACCGGGCTTTCTCCCGAGGAAGCGGGCAGGGAGATCAGATACAGGCTCTTCCGCCGGGTATGTGAAGAGGTAAGCGGCAATAAGATTGCAGTTGCGCATAATCTGAATGATCATATTGAGACGATATTGATGAGGTTCATGCGGGGAAGCGGAATAGAAGGACTAAAGGGAATCGAGGCAGTAAGGGGAAATATCATACGCCCCCTGCTTGAAACAGACAGGCTCAGTATAGAAGAATATTGTACTTTCTTCAACTTAAATCCGAGAATTGACAAGACTAACCTGGAGTCTGTATATAACAGGAACAAGATAAGGCTTGAGCTTATTCCATATATGGAGAAGAATTTCAATCCAAATATTAAAATGGCTTTAAGCAGATTTTCCGGACTGATAAAGGATGAGAATGATTTTCTTGAGACTGTAGCAAGGGAAAAGTTCAAAGAGGTTGCAGAGGAATCTGATGACAGAGTGGTTATAGAAGTGACGAGATTCATTGCCCTCCATAAAGCACTGCAGAGAAGGATAATCAGACAATGTGCTGAGAGGCTTTTGAATACTTTGAACGGGTTTGAATTCAAACATTTTGAGAAAATACTGGAGATTGCACATCAATCCACAGGAGCTGCCGTGATGCTTCCCCATAAGCTTAAGGCATTCAGGTCCTATGATAAGCTTGTACTGGCAAAAAATATTGTGAAGGCTGATAAAAAGTGTTATTATAAGTTAAAATATGATTATGACAACAGTATTGATACGGATAACGGCCGTATAACAGTACAAAGGAAAAAGGCAAAGGAAATTGCAGAGCTTAAAGGACAAAAAGACACTATTTACATTGATCCTTCAAAGATCAAGGAAGGGCTTGTTTTAAGATGCCGGCAGGCCGGAGACATGTTTGCCCCAATAGGGATGAAAGGGACCAAGAAGCTTAAGGAATACCTGATAGATGAGAAAATTCCGAGAGAGAAAAGGGATGACCTTGAGCTTATTGCAGACGGGCATGAGATTGTCTGGATTGTCGGGGGAAGATTGAGCGAAAAGTATAAAATTTCTGATGATACTTCAGATGCTGTTTTGATAAAATACATAAGGGGGTAATATGGTGCTGGAAGATATAAAAAGTATAATGATAAGTGAAGAGGAAATATCAAAAAGAGTTAAGGAACTGGGTAAGCAGCTTACAGAAGATTATAAGGGAAAAGAACTGCTGGTAGTGGGAATACTGAAGGGCTGCATGCTGTTCCTTTCTGATTTGGTCAGGACTATAGAACTGCCTCTGACAATGGATTTCATGGTGGTGTCCAGCTATGGTGCTACAACCAAATCCTCAGGGGTTGTAAGAATAATAAAGGATCTGGAAAGAGAGATAGAGGGCAAGGATGTTCTTATTGTAGAAGATATTGTGGATACGGGCCTTACACTGAGTTACCTCGTAGAAAACTTCAAGGCAAGAAATCCTAAGAGTGTTAGGGTTTGCAGCCTTCTTGACAAGCCTGACAGGAGAAAGGCGCAAGTAGATATTCAATATGTGGGGTTCAAGATTCCCGATGAGTTTGTCGTAGGCTATGGCCTGGATTATGGGGAAAACTACAGGAACCTTCCTTTTGTATGCGTGCTGAAACCGGAGGTATATACAAAAAAGTAGAAAATTGTGACGCAAACTTCAGATACATCGCATTATTGTATGATACGTAATTAGCTTGCCTGATGCTATATTGTAATTTAAGGTTTGGTATGCTAAAATATCTTTGTTGTCCGTTAATTCAATAGAAAGGAGGATTATTGTTGAAGAAATTCTTAAGAGGCATAAGCTTTTATATATTGATAATTATCATAATATATATGTTTGTATTGATAATTCAGAATGCTGAACCTGCTAAAGATAAACTGTCCTATACGCAGCTGGTTACAGAGATAGAGAACGGACGGGTAAAAGAAGTCACAGTATCGGAAAACAACGGTATGTCTATTGTTACAGGCAAGATTTCAAATACAAGACGTTTTGAAGCAATTGTTCCCAGCAGTGAGTTTAATAAGCTGGTTCAGGATTATATAGAAAGAGACAGGCTGGATGTAAAATACGAAATCAAGACAGCAGCGGCGGCTTGGTTTTCAATACTGCCGTCAATAGTGCTGATTGTTATATTCATAGTATTCTTCTTTGTACTGACGCAGCAGTCCCAAGGGGGAGGCAGCAGGGTTATGTCCTTCGGAAAGAGCCGGGCAAAGCTGCATACCGAAGACAAAAAGAAAATAACCTTTGCGGATGTAGCAGGTGCAGATGAGGAAAAGGAAGAACTGGGAGAGATTGTTGACTTCCTGAAGCAGCCCAGAAGGTTTATTGAACTGGGAGCAAGAATACCAAAAGGTGTTCTTCTTGTAGGACCTCCGGGAACGGGTAAGACATATCTTGCCAGAGCAGTTGCCGGTGAAGCGGGAGTACCGTTCTTTACCATAAGCGGTTCCGACTTTGTGGAAATGTTTGTTGGTGTCGGTGCATCCAGAGTAAGGGACCTTTTTGAACAGGCGAAAAAAAACTCACCCTGCATAATTTTCATTGATGAAATTGATGCAGTGGGCAGACACAGAGGTGCAGGCCTTGGGGGAGGACATGATGAAAGAGAGCAGACCTTGAACCAATTGCTTGTTGAGATGGATGGATTCAGTGTGAATGAGGGAATCATCATCATCGCTGCGACTAACAGGCCGGATATATTGGATCCGGCACTCCTGAGACCGGGACGTTTTGACAGACAGATTACCGTCGGTATACCTGATGTTAAAGCAAGAGAAGAGATTTTGAAGATACATGCAAGGAATAAGCCGATTTCATTGGATGTTAGTCTGGAGACCCTGGCCAAAGGCACTACCGGCTTTACTCCTGCGGATCTTGAAAATGTCATGAATGAAGCAGCGCTGTTGGCTGCAAGAAAAGGCAAGAAAAAGATTGAAGTAATAGATCTTGATGAGGCCACGATACGAGTGATTGCAGGACCTGAAAAGAAGAGTAAGGTAGTCAGTGAGCATGACAAGAAGCTTACAGCCTACCATGAAGCAGGTCATGCAGTAGTACAAAAGCTTCTTCCAAATGCAGATCCAGTACATCAGATATCCATTATTCCGAGAGGAAGAGCCGGAGGTTATACAATATCTTTGCCGCAGCAGGACAAATTCTACATGTCTAAGTCCGAACTGGAAGAGCAGATAGTAAGTCTTCTTGGAGGAAGGGTTGCAGAAAAACTTGTTCTTGACGATGTAAGCACGGGAGCAAAGAATGATATAGAAAGAGCCACCGGTATTGCAAGGAAGATGGTAACCGAGTACGGTATGAGCGAGAGCCTTGGTCCAATGACCTTTGGATCGGAGCATGACGAGGTGTTTATCGGAAAGGATCTTACAAGAACAAGGAACTACAGCGAAGAGGTGGCAGCAATAATTGACAAGGAAATAAGGAAGGTCATAGATGCTGCTTATCATAAGACAGAAACACTTTTGAGAGAAAATATCAGCAAACTTCATGGAGTTGCCCAGGCGCTCCTGGAGAGAGAAAAGCTTGATCAGGCTGAATTTGAAGAAGTGTTCGTCAATGCATAGAATAGTAAAGCTTAGCCTTCTAAGGGCTAGGCTTTAATTTTGGTGCAAGCCAAATAATATAGGAGCGTGATCATAATTGGATAATAATTTAAAGATCGGAATGACAGCCCAAGCGGGAAAAATCGTTAGTGAAGATGATACCGCAGTTAAATTCGGAAGCGGAGGAGTCAGAGTTTTTGCAACCCCTATGATGGTGGCATTAATGGAAAATGCAGCACTTAATGCAGTGGATCCGCACTTGGGAGAAGACTCTGCAACCGTTGGACTCAGTCTGAATGTAAAACATCTGGCTGCAACCCCTGTTGGCATGAAAGTCACTGCCGTGGCTGAACTCATCAGCATAGAAGGCAAGAAACTGACCTTCAAGGTTGAAGCCTATGACGAGCAGGAAAAAATAGGAGAAGGCATCCATGAAAGGTATATAATCAAGCTCTCCAAATTTCTTGAAAGAGCCGCTCAAAAATCTTCAAAACTGCTTTAATGCAAAGCAGATGCTTTAACCGATTTTGTAATGATAAGGCTTATTCACGATATATATATGCTGTTTATTTTTTAACAAAGAATTTCTTAAATATTATCTAAAAATACTACACAATTTAATAAAAAATATGGTAATATTAATAAAGAAGGAAAACTTGCAGAATGAATATATAATGAATTTTTTATTTCACATTGTGATACTGGCATACAGGTTCCTATATCTTATGTTGATACTTTCTTTGGATATGCTCAAATTATAAAAGGAGGATAAATATGTTCAATAAGGAGAAGCTGGAACAGATGAAGAAGGCCCACAAAGAGTGGGAGAACACTGTCACAAAAGCAGTTGCCAAACGGCCTGAAAGGAAGAAGGAATTTGAGACATCCTCAGGTATTGCAGTAAAGAGGGTTTATACACCTGCAGACATAGAAAACCTGGATTATGAAAGGGATTTGTCAAATCCCGGGGATTACCCCTATACAAGAGGTGTGCAGCCTACCATGTACAGGGGAAAGTTTTGGACCATGAGACAGTATGCGGGCTTCGCAACTGCAGAGGAATCCAACAAGAGGTATAAATACCTTTTGGAGCAGGGGCAGACAGGGCTTAGCGTGGCTTTTGATCTCCCGACACAGATAGGTTATGATTCCGACCATGCGCTTTCTGAAGGCGAGGTAGGAAAGGTCGGAGTTGCAATAGATTCCCTCAAGGATATGGAAATACTTTTTGACGGTATCCCTCTTGATAAGGTAAGTACATCAATGACAATAAATGCTCCTGCTTCAGTTTTGCTGGCAATGTATATAGCAGTTGCGGAAAAGCAGGGAGTATCATCAGACCAGCTTTCAGGCACAATACAGAATGATATTCTGAAAGAGTACATAGCAAGAGGAACATATATATTTCCGGTAGGGCCTTCAATGAGGCTTATAACCAATATTTTTGAATATTGTTCAAAATACGTTCCAAAATGGAACACAATATCAATAAGCGGATATCACATCAGAGAAGCGGGTTCGACAGCAGCACAGGAAGTGGCATTTACCCTTGCAGACGGGATTGCATATGTTGATGCTGCAATAAAAGCAGGTTTGGATGTGGACGAATTCGGACCCAGACTGTCGTTTTTCTTCAACTCTCATAATGAGATACTGGAGGAGGTAGCCAAGTTCAGAGCTGCCCGGAGACTCTGGGCCAAGATAATGAAGGAAAGATTCAAAGCCAAGGATCCCAAGTCAATGATGTTAAGATTCCATACCCAGACAGCAGGCTGTACTCTTACCGCCCAGCAGCCCGACAACAACGTTGTGAGGGTCGCAATGCAGACATTGGCTGCTGTATTGGGAGGAACCCAATCCCTGCATACAAATTCAAGGGATGAAGCCCTTGCTCTTCCGACAGAGGATTCGGTGAGGATTGCATTAAGGACACAGCAGATTGTAGCTTATGAAAGCGGTGTCACCGAGACAGTAGACCCTCTGGCCGGTTCATACTACATAGAGAGCCTGACAGACCAAATAGAACAGAAAGCAGTTGAGTATCTGAACAAGATAGATGAGCTGGGAGGAGCTGCAAAGGCTATAGAAAAGGGATACATACAAAAAGAGATACAGGACAGCGCCTATAAATACCAGAAGGAGATAGAAGCAGGAGAGAGAATAGTAGTCGGGGTAAACAAATTCCAGATTAAGGAGTCGGCACCGAAAGGTCTCTTAAAGGTTGACCCAAAAGTTGGAGAGCTTCAACAAAAGAAACTTGCCGAACTCCGAAAGATAAGGGATAATACTAAAGTGGATGCCGCATTGGAGAAGCTGGAAAATGCAGCAAAGGGCGAAGACAACCTTATGCCTTTTATTCTGGATGCAGTAAAAGCGTATGCTACACTCGGTGAAATCTGCGGGGTACTGAGGAAGGTATTTGGAGAGTACCAGCAGTCAATAGTTCTTTAGGTATTCCTCTTGGTATGGTTGCAGGTTGTGAGTACTTGGGCGGTTCATTGAAGAACTGTTTGAACATAAATTGAAGGAGGTTTTGAATTTGGATAGACCAATCAGAGTGGTAGTTGCAAAACCGGGGCTTGATGGTCATGACAGGGGTGCAAAGGTTGTCGCAAGAGCACTTAGAGATGCAGGTATGGAGGTCATATATACAGGCCTCAGGCAGACCCCTGAGCAGATAGTTGAAACTGCTATACAGGAGGATGCGGACTGCGTTGCAATGAGTATATTATCCGGAGCGCACAATCATCTTTTTCCGAAGGTTGTCAATCTTCTTAAGGAGAGGGGTGCGGATGATATTCTGGTAGTAGGCGGAGGTGTAATACCTGAGGATGATATTCCGAGGCTAATAGAAGCAGGAATCGCAGGAATATTTACACCGGGAACTCCAACATCCGTAACGATTGATTTTATTAAAAACAATATTAAAAGAAAGTAATAGGAGATATTTATGGATATAAAGGCAGGCTTGCTTAATAGTGACAAGAGGGCTGC
>DAOLPD010000105.1:0-10426 GCA_035417425.1 Bacillota bacterium | reverse complement strand
TTTTCATACGATAATTAAGTCACTTTTAGGGTGACATTTTCACAAAGTATTGACAACAAGAAAAATTTAGTACCCTGCAACATCGTTGCAAGGTACTGAATGCCGTGACTGCTTATTTTAGCTGTTCAGTGCTTCAATGATTTTTTCCGGTGTGGCCGGATAGCTGGTGAGGTTTGTACCCAGGGCATGATTGATAGCATTCATTAAAGCCGGTGCCGGTGCGACAGCAGCTAATTCACCCACGCTTTTGGCTCCGAAAGGCCCCATCGGTTCACCTTCTTCAATAAACAAAACCTTAACCTCCGGCATGGACGGTGCATTTATAATGTGATACTTTGAGAAGCTATCTGTTTTCAGGTTCCCTTTTTCATCATAGGCCATTTCCTCGCACAAGGCCATTCCCAAACTCATCTGGGCACCGCCCTGTACTTGCCCTTCTGCCAGTGTAAGGTTAATTACCCGGCCTGCGTCCTGAACAACAAGTATGTCTTCAATTTCAACCATTCCTGAATAACGGTCCACTTTAACTTCTATGAAAACAGCACTGTACACGCTTGGATTGGCTTCAGCCCTATATTCCAAATCAATCTTAAGTGCCGTTGAGTACTTCTTCTCACAGAATGTTGCAAAGCTTCCATAATCCATAAATCCGGCATACTCACTGCCAATCGCTCCGTCTTCGAACTTAACCTGTTCTTCTTTACAACTGAAAGCGGCTGCATATATTTGAGCCATTTTATTCTTAAGCTCTTCTGCTGCCTTTTTTACTGCTCCTCCGCATACATATGTCACACGGCTGGCTTGGGTACCTGCCGAATCATAAGGCGATTGGTGGGTATCTGCTTCCGGGACATAGATCCGCTCCGGTGATAAGCCCAAAACTTCAGCTGCAATCTGCTGCATGGTTAAAACCGTACCGCATCCCAAATCATGAATTGCAATCTTTATAAAGACCCTGCCATCAGGCATGATTTGAATCGTAACATTGGTAAAGTCGGGAAATGAATTAAGATATCCATTGCCATGAGCGCTTGCAGCCACTCCGAGGCCATATGCATAACGACCGGTATTTTTGGCTTTTACGGTTTGCATCCTTTCATTCCACCTAAAACATTCCTTTCCCTTTATGAGGCAATCCTTGAGCCGTGCATTGCCTATTGCAGGCATTCCAATCTGATCGACTGCCCCTTCCCTATACTCCTGCGGATCAAAAGCATTCAAAATTCTGAAATCCACCGGATCCATCCCTATCCTGGCGGCGGCATTATTAATATTGATCTCGCTGATGGCATGAATCTGCGGGGAACCATATCCTCTGCAAGCCCCGCCGGGTGTGGTATTTGTATAATAGGTCCTTCCCACATACTTCTGGTTTTCTATGTCATAGGACCTAAAGGCTTTTTTGCCTGATGCCACAGCAATACCGGCACAGTTGGTCAGATAAGCCCCACCGTCAAAATCAATTTCAATTTCCCTGGCAACGATTTTCCCGTCCTTTGTAATTCCGGTCTTTACTCTTTGAATTGATGCATTACGGGTTCTTGTGGCGGAAATGGAGTCTTTTCTATCCAGTACTATTTTAACGGGCCTGCCCGTTTTCAACGCCGCAAATCCGCATATCGGTTCCAGTATCGGCATTGTTTTACCGCCAAAAGAACCGCCCATGCTGCATTTGATTACACGTACCTTGTCATAGGGTATATCCAAAGCCCGGGCCGTAACATGCTGAACCTGGAATACAACCTGGCACGGCGACCAAATGATAAGATTTCCGAATGTATCAACTTCCGCAACGCACACATGGTTTTCAATAGCTGCATGATGTATCTTAGGTGTTGAGCCTTTATCCTCTATTATAAAGTCAGCTTTTTCAAATCCGCTTTCCACGTCACCGCAGGAAAATTCCTTTTCGAAACACAAGTTGGCTTCATCGGCTGCTTCCAGCCCGATAACAACCGGAAGCTCCTCATATTCTACAATCAGGGCTTTCCTTCCTCTTTCCGCAGCTTCTATTGTATCTCCCAATACGAGAGCTATACGATCTCCCACATGCCTGGCAGTTTTGTGAAGAATAAGCTCATCCTCTTTATCCATTGATCCGGAAAACCACTGATTGGAATTATATTGTTTCTTAGGAACATCTTCATAGGTAAAAACTGCTTTTACACCATTGATTGCAAGAGCTTTTGATGTATCTATCCGCACATTGGCATGAGCTTTTTTGCTGGTTACGAGTTTTCCGTAGAGCATACCATGCAGCTTAAAATCTCCTATATATTTGGTTCTGCCCAAGGCTTTATCTTTTGCATCCGGCCTATTGATACGTTTACCGATATATTTAAATCCGCTATCCATCATATCACCTCTCTCTGACCCGCAATATCATTAAACACATCACTTATTACTCCTTTTACGGCAATTCTTTTGTAATACCTTGACGGCCTTGTCGGAATCGCTTGGTCAACTTGTAAAGAACCTAATTCTAAGAGCTCCGCTAATAATTTTTCATCCCAAGCCCTGCCAATACAATGTTTTTCCATAACAGCCGCCTTTATTGCTTTAGGACCGATTGAACCAAAGTACATAGTTGCCTCTGCTACACAATTATCTTTAAAAATAATTTTAGCGGCACAGTTAATTTTGGATATAGCCACACTCTTCCTGCTTCCGATCTTTGAAAAACTTGAATATTCAGGCTTTCTCCCATAAGGGATCCGTACTTTGACAAGCACTTCATCCGAATTGATTTGTGTATGGCCAATACCAATAATGAACTCTTCCAAAGGCAGTTCTCTCAATTCTCCCTCTGAATTCAGCAAAACGACTGTGGCTCCTAATGCACAGGATGCTGTAACAGTATCTGCACTTTGAGAAGCGTTGACTATGTTACCTCCGATAGTTGCACGATTACGTATCTGGGTGGAACCTACCCGCCCTGCAGCTTCCGCTAGCGCATTCCCATGACTCCGAAGAATATCTGATTCCTCAAGCCTTGCCATGGTGGCCGCTGCACCAATTTCAACAAAGCCTTCCCTTGCCTCAATCCTTTTCAATTCATCCAGATGTGTTAAATCGATAGCTGTATAATCCATGATTCCATGCTTTTTAATATGAATGGCAAAATCAGTAGCTCCTGCTACAAAATAAAAATCCCGTCCCTCTTTTTTAAGTTTCAATACTTCAATAAGCTCTTGTACAGTTTCGGGAGCGTAAAATGCATTGGATTTCATATCTATCACCTCTTTATATTTCTAACGGCTTCAATTATTTTATTATACCCGGTGCATCTGCAGAGGTTTCCTTCCAACGCCCTCTTGATTTCTTCATCAGTAGGATTCGGATTTTTATACAGCAAGGCTTTTGCAGAGATAATCATGCCTGGTGTACAATAACCGCACTGTACTGCACCTGCGCTAATAAATGATTCCATTATGGGTTCGAGTTCTCCCATAGCATCCAGGCCTTCAACCGTTGTCACCTCATGGCCGTTGATTTGCCCCGTCAATACCGTACATGATGTCACGGCTTCTTTGTCAAGAAGCACGGTGCATGAACCGCATTCCCCTTCGCCGCAGCCTTCTTTAACACTCAGCAATTCCATATCATCCCGCAAAAAATCTATAAGTCTTTTATTTGGATTACATTCCTTTTCAATACTCTCCCCGTTGATCACTGCATTGATTATCATAACACACCCTCCAAAATACTGTAGCTATTTATCTTCTATTGTAAATAAATAATCTGTTATATCCTTCATTAATTTATGACTTTTTTATGACAAATTCATGCTTTTATTTAATCTTCGCTATTCTATGACATTTTGTCACTAAAATTGTATGTAAAAGTCATAATTAGTCATGGAATGAACGTAAAAATGCGGCTAAATTTTATTATAATTTTAATAAAAAAAGGAGAATTCATATGAAAAAACTATTATCTTTATTATTGGTTGTAGTTATGCTTTTTGCAGCTGGTTGCTCTGCAAATACAAATAATACCAATACAAGCAATGAGAGCAACACTGAAGCTCCAAAACCAAAGCAAGGGGAATTCAAAATCAAAGTAGGGCTTGTTACACCGGAACAAGATATTGCAACACGTTCTATGCGTCATTTTGAAGAGCAGGCAGAGAAGCTCTCCGAAGGGCGAATCGATGTTGAACTTTTCCCGGGAGGATCTTTAGGCGGAAGTGCTGATATTTTCAATGGTGTTCAAGATGGTAGTATTGAAATGTGTGTGAACATTTATCCTCCTTTTGCACAATTCTCTGATGCATTTTTACTTTACAATCTGCCTTATTTATTCAGCAGTGCGGAAGTAGCTTTTGAATTCCTGGACAGCGATATCGCCAAGAACATAGCAAAAGGTATAGAAGATAAAGGCTTTAAACAGCTTGCTGTATTTGACGGCGGTTTTAGAAATGTAGGAAATAACAGAGGCCCTGTTAAACACCCTAATGATTTAAAAGGTTTAAAAATAAGGACATTGGATAACCCGATCCAGATTGATTATTTCAAAGCATATGGTGCTAATCCTACACCGCTTCCATACGGTGATATCTATGTTGCGCTGCAGACAAAAACAATTGACGGGCAGGAGAACAGCTTCAGCAATATCGCCAGTATGAAGTTCAATGAGGTTCAAAAATATGTTACTGATACAATGCATGCCTTTGACCCGGCCGGAATGTTTATTAACACAGGTGTTTTTGAATCATATCCCGATGATATAAAGAAAATAATTGAAGAAGCGGCATTGAGCACTCAGAAATTTAACAGAGAATTAGCTGCTCAGCTTGAAAAAGAGAGTATTGAGGTCATTAAGAAAACAACTGAAATCTATTATCTGACGGATGAAGAACGGCAAGCATTTATCGATATGGCAATGCCAACCTATAAGAATTTTGAAGACAAAATCGGGAAAGAACTATTGGATAGCGCCCTTGCAAAAATTAAAGAAATAGAAGGTAAATAATTTTTCATTATGTTGATAAGGAGCTGCTGTGGAACTTCCATACGGATGCATTTCGCAGCAGTTCCTGAAACATAGGAGGATTTCTATGAAATTTTTAAAATTGTTGGATGACCATATTGAAGAATGGCTCTTAGTCATTACCTATGTTGCTATGTTAATAATTGCAACAGCACAAGTATTTTTCAGGTATGTAATAAATTTCTCCTTGTCCTGGAGCCAGGATTTACTTACCTATATATTAATTTGGTCAGTTTTTATCGGTATCTCTTTAGCGGTAAGAAAGAGAAGGCATATTAAGGTTGAATTGGCATTCTTGATTTTACCTGAAAAAGCGAGTTTTTATCTTAAGGTATTATCTAATTATATATTCATGATTTTTTGCTGCATTATCAGTTATTATTCACTGCAAAAGGTTTACAAACTGATTTTTGTTAATCCCCAGATGTCTGAATCAACCGGGCTGCCAATGTGGATAATACAAGTTGCTATCCCCTTTGGTTTTATTCTTAGCATATACAGGCTCATAATTGATACAAAGCTGCTGTATAAAGAAAGAGCGGCAGAAAACGAAGGGGGATCAAATTAATGTATATCGCAATATTATTAGTGTCCTTTTTTGTTTTTGTATTCTTATCGGTTCCCATTGGTGTTGCCATTGGAATGGCGCTATGCATTTACGGCTTGGCCGGAGGCGCTATGGGGCTTGATTATATTTCTCAAGCCATCTTTTCCTCAATGAACAGCTTTACACTTATCGCAATTCCATTTTTCATCCTGGCCGGTGCACTGATGGAAGGCGGCGGATTATCAAAAAGACTCATAAATTTTTCTAATTCACTTGTTGGGCATCTTACAGGCGGACTTGGTATTGTTACTGTCCTGACATGCATATTTTTCGGTGCCATCAGCGGATCGGCCATTGCTACTGTTGCCGCCGTCGGCACTATGATGATCCCTGCGATGGAAAGAGCAGGCTATCCCCGTACCTTTGCAACAGCACTTGCTGCTGCAGCCGGAGTTTTGGGCACAATAATACCTCCAAGCATACCTATGATTATGTATTGTGTAGCGCTTCCTGCCGCTTCCCCCGGAAATATGTTTATGGGAGGAGTAGGGCCGGGACTTCTTGGTGGTTTTGCTCTTATGATTGTGGTTTATTATTATGCAAAAAAAGAAGGCTACGGCAGTACAAACAAAAATACCAAGTTTGATTTGAAATATGCAGTAAAATGCGGCATCAAAGCTATTTGGGCTTTATTTGTACCGGTAATTATTATGGGCGGCATTTATGGCGGTGTTTTTTCAGCGACAGAAGCAGCTGTTGTAGCATGTGTCTACGGATTCATTGTAGGAAAATTTATTTATAAAGAGCTAAGTATCGACGCAACAATAAAAGCTTTCACAAGCTCTGCCATTACTGTCTCATCGATATTGATTGTTGTCGCCACCGGCTCGGTGCTGGGCAAGATTCTGACGGTAGAAGGTGTGCCGAAGATGGTAGAAAGCGCATTAACTTCAATGAGCAGCAATGTATATGTGTTGTTAATTGTAATAAATATTATATTGCTGATAGTCGGATGTATTATGGAAACCTTTACTTCAATTATAATCTTAAGCCCTATACTCTATCCGATTGTTGCTCAATACGGCATTGACGTATATCATTTTGGCGTAATGATGATCTTTAATCTATCAATAGGATTTATTACCCCTCCTGTTGGTTCCAACCTATATGTAGCTTGTGGCATAACCGGTATGAAATTTGAGGATTTAGTAAAAGCAATTTGGCCATTCCTATTAGCACTAACTGTTGCTTTAATATTCGTCACTTTTATTCCGCAAATAACACTATTTTTACCAAAACTATTAGGAATGTAAATCCTGGGGAAGAGGTTTTTACCTCTTCCTTTTTTTATTTCAGATTCGCCGTCTTTTGACGGATCAGCATTTTTTGCAGGTTATCCCGGGACTGCCCCAAGGATTTTGTACTCTCCTGCTGTTGATCCAATATATAAGCTTTAAGCTCAGCTTTCAATTCCTCATCAGCCGTCCGGGAATAAACCTTCAATGCGGGATCAATCCCTGCAGGGCCCGACTGATATAAGATTTTTACATCAAAGCTTTTTAGTGTTCCCGCAAGATAACGGTCAGCATTATAACCGGCGACAAAGCCGTCCGGATTAAGCAGGCAAAGGGCGCACATCATCAAAGTACCTGTAATAGCTGAAAACCTCACTATTGAGAACTGCCTTTTCTGCAGTACAATAACGCCAACAAAAACAACGGCAAGAAATACCATGAATAAACAGGGCAGCAGGCGGCGTATGGAAAGCCCGTATGCTCCAATATACAGTGCCATTTTGCTGAATGCTGTAGCAATTAACAGCAAAGTCAGCAGAGAAAGCAGACAGTTAAGTGTTTTTAATATATAGTTCTTTTGAGGCTTTTTGCAGAATAGGTTTGCCAATGCCAGTAATGTCAGGTTAATCGCAGCAATTTGGCACAATTCAAAAAATCCGCTGCGGGCGTATTCGGAGTAAATTTGCCACCCCTCCGGCCTCTGCCCTGCAAAGGCTGAGAAAAAGTAAGGAAGCTGGCTCCCTATAAATACTATATACAAGCAGCATATTAAACCAAGCACGGTGTAAACAGTAGCGGCTGCAAGCACCCTCATGGATTGAACCGCATATTGGATACCTTCTTTTTTAAATGTTCTGCAGCCTCTGTTATGGGCACAACCTGCCATAAGCCCGAACATATAAGCTGCTGTCGGTATTGTTAAGAAGCCGTCAAATAATACATCCGCAAACTGATCCTGCATCCATCGGAAATATTCAATGAGCCCATCTGCAATCTTGGAGAACCCTCCGCTGTCCGCTCTCAAAAGCAGCGGTAAAACCATACCCACAATCAATAATGCCAGCATCAGGCCCAGTGCAATGGATAAAAACTGCCTTCCAAAGCTTTTTTTAATACGTATGGATGAATAAAGGCTTTTGTATTGACACCCGAAGTTTTTAAACGGAATAACAAACATGGCATTTATTCCGTCCAGTATGAGCCAATTGCTGGTATTTGAGAGAATCAGATGCCCTGAAGCGCTGATTACATAGTAAACGGCTGCACAGAACAAGAACAAGTTGCGCCATGGTTCTAAACCATTGTTTTCATAAAGGGAATAACTGATTCCAATCAATACAACCGCTGCCAGCCAAAAAAGCCCGGCACGGGTAATGATTACTCCTTTTTTAACAAAATACATGGTTACAGCAAAGCAATAGCCTATTGTAAACACTGTGACCCCCCAGCCCTGCCAGGAAAACATTACCCACCTTACGAAGAAAAATCCCAGCACAAATGAAAGTGCCGCAAAAATTGTGTCCCGGCTGTCAGCTATAAAAGGTTCCTTAGGCTCATATACTGCTGATATCCCTACCCCGGCTGCCAGCTGTGCTTCGTCGGCAGCCAATTGTCCGTTATTACTTAAAATATGTCCTTTCATACTATAAATCTCCTTATTCTTAGTCTTACTCTCTGAATTCCAGAATATCACCCGGCTGGCATTCCAGAGCTTTGCAGATTGCCTCCAGTGTTGAAAAACGTATTGCTTTGGCTTTACCGGTCTTAAGTATTGAAAGATTAGCCTGGCTTATGCCAATCTTCTCAGCCAGTTCTCCGGAGGACATTTTTCGCTTTGCCATCACTACATCCAAATTCACAATTATGGACATATCCCCTTCCTCCTTTAAATCGTAAGTTCCGATTCGTTCTTAAGTTCAACCGCCTGTGCAATAACATTCTTGATAACCCGGACAATCAGACCCATAAATGCGGCTGCTACAGCCACAAAGCTCCACGGAAAGTAGTAAGGTATCGAAGCAATGCAGATAACAGATCCCGCAAAACAGCACCAGGAAATCCGTCGAAGGTATTCCACATTTTTCGTGATAAAAACCTGTTCAAGCTCAATGTGACGAAGCAATTGATAGAGACAGTACAGCAGTACTGCTGCAGGAATACTGCCGGAGTATATGGTTGACAGGAATAAAACTTTTTTTCCTGCTAAATCAGGCCGAAACCACGTTATAAGCCAAGGGGCCGATAAAACGGTTCCGATCAGCATAACTGCGAATACCAGTACGCAGAACTTGCTTAGACTAATTGATTTCCTACCGCTCCACATATAATCACCCTCCAATACTTCATGAAAAGTTTTATTTCACTTCCATCGTTTGTAGTATAGCATATGATTTATTGATATGCAATATTATTTTATTGTTTATCGATAAATTTTTATTGACTATTTTATTAAGAGGGTTAATTGAGGGTTAATTGAAAGGTGAGATGCCACTTTGTATAACGAAATGCATGCAAAAAAGAGGTCAACTCCCTCTCGATTTTTTTGTAATCGGAGAATCGGCCCCTTCCAATACAGCTTCATATTGAAGTGCAGCAATATATTATCAAAGGATTCTATAATAAGGGAGAAGAAAAATTTATTGCAAACTATTTCCTGGGCTATACCGACAATATCATTTCCATCAAACCGAAAAAGCTCAAAAAGCTGCTGCAAGATAGAATTTTTGCTTTGGAAAGCCATTATTCCTTTATTCAGCCTTAGCAGCACTTTCTCCCGCAATTTTCCCGAATACTACAGTATCAGGAATAGCATTGCCGCCAAGCCTGTTTGAACCGTGGATTCCACCGGTTACTTCTCCTGCTGCATATAATCCCGGTATAATATTGCCTGAATTATCAAGTACCTGTGCTTTTGTGTTTATTTCTATGCCCCCCATTGTATGATGGACTGTAGCCACCCGCGCCCCTGCATAAAACGGAGGGGTATCGATCTTATCCTCGAACAGTGTCCTGCCGAAGGGATCGTCTATTTTCTTTTCTACAGCCATGTTGAAGGTCTCCACCGACCTGACAAGGTTTGCGGGGTCTACGCCAATCTGTCTTGCCAGGTCTTCCAGGGTATCTGCCTTAAATGCTGTTCCGTCTTCTACAAGCTGTTCTATTGTTTCGTTAAAATTGTTCCTTGTATCGGGCGTAGGATAAGAATGCTTGTCCAGGATTACCCACATATAACAATCCGGCTGTTGGAACAGTGCTTTTGTCATGACATCTCTTCTGGCACCTTCATCAACAAATCGGTTTCCATATTTATTGACAAATATCCTGTTCTCAACTCCCTGTTCTATGTTTCCGCTGAGGCTTCCAGTCTCCGGATCACCCATAGGCAGAAGCTGGATCTGTTCCATGCCTATTAATCTTGCTCCTGCCTTCTCGGCCATCCACATGCCGTCACCGGTAGCCCCCGGATGATTGGTTGTTTTAATATTTGTAAGGTCCGGCCACATATTGTTGTAATGGTTTCTTGCCATTACGTTTGCACTGAAACCTCCTGTTGCAATAATAACACCATTATTTGCCTTGGCGGTAACAGTAC
>DAOLPD010000104.1:0-10475 GCA_035417425.1 Bacillota bacterium | reverse complement strand
TGCCTCTTCCCTTTATTTTTGCCTTTTATTTTGCCAATGAAAATTATACTCTAAGAAGCTTCATTAAAAATTCTTTATATGCCATTTTTTCTTCATAAGGCTCATAATAATTCTCATACTCATAATAAACACCTGATTCAATTAATGCAAATCCGTCCGGAACATATCCGGGTAAGGGTCCGTAGTGTGATATATTATTCCTCGTATCTTCAATAGTGTAATAATATTCACACCAATTCAATATGCTAAAGTCTGTGAATGCATCAAGGCCTTTAACCGGAATAAATATCGCAATCTTATCATCCGGCAGTTTATCTTCAAGATTTTTTTTAATATAATCAAATTTCTCGACTGATATTTTTCTCTGCTCCTGCTCAAGCATACGGCTTTCATATTCTTCAGCTTCACTGGCAACGCCGGCTTGAATCACAATATTCCCTCTGTCATCAACTAATTTGCCCCTTATTTCTCCGGCATGTGCTTTTACAAATTCCGCGTGTTCCTTTATATATCCCAAGGTGAATGCAGCGGAAATGATTAAAGTAAATGAAATCGCACATATAATGCATAATTTTCTATATGTATTTTTTTTGCTTAATATCCCGGCATTTAATCTTTTCATTATATCTTGTTTGCAATCTGTAAAAGGAATTTCTTCTGTGGCCAAATAATTGATTACATCCTCAAAAGACTGGAATTCCTTCATCATTACTCTCTGCCCCTTCCCTTTTTATTTTCTTTTCGATTTTTAATTTTGCACGCTGAAACTGCTTCCTCAATGCAGGTTCTTTCTTTTTTAGAATTTCTGATATCTCTCTGAAAGATAATCCGCTGACAGTCTTAAGCAGCAGGACACTTCTTTCATAATCAGTCAGAGTTTCTAGTGCAGCCTGCAGTTCATAGCTGTATTCATTTCTAAAGAATGAATCTTCAGCAGCCTTCTCATAGGCTTCATAGCTGAAGTTTTTGGCAAACAAATGCTTCCTCTTTTCTCTTCTCAGAATATCGATACATCTGCTGTGGGCTATGGCATATAAATATTGAGGGACATTTTCTTTCTTCCCGGATAATCGATAATAAGTCAAAAAGACTTCCTGGGTAACATCTTCAGAAGCCTCTTTGCTCCTAAGCATTTGAAAGCAATATTTAAATATGTTGAACTGGTAGTTTTCGATAATAGTCTCAATATCGGCTAAATTCAAATAAATCACCTGTCTTTGTAAATGAGCGCTCATTTAGGATTTATTTATATAACGATTAACAAGTAAACAATGTGACGTAAAAATAATTAAAATTCACAGCTTTGCAATAACAGCTTTCTCTACAATTCGCAAGTATACACTTGTAATTCTCCCTTTCCATTATATCGCAAACCCTTATAAAATTTAACAATTATAAGATAATATACACGAACATACGTTTGCTTTTTACGGCAAAGTTTGGTAATATGATAATATAAATATCTGCAGGGGTGTTTTTATGGACCTTAATGAAAAAATAAAAATATTATCTGATTCTGCGAAATATGATGTATCCTGCTCCTCCAGCGGAAGCAGCAGAAAGAACAGGAAAGGCGGTATAGGAAATGCTGCACCCTCAGGCATCTGCCACAGCTGGACTCCTGACGGCAGGTGCATTTCACTGTTGAAAATACTGCTTACAAACTACTGCATATACGATTGCAAATATTGTGTCAACCGCTCTTCCAACGATGTTCCCAGAGCTGCCTTTACCATCGATGAACTGGTTAACCTCACAATTAATTTTTATAGGAGGAATTATATTGAAGGCCTTTTTCTAAGCTCCGCCGTATGCGTAAGCCCCGACCATACCATGGAGCTGCTCCTGAAGTCTGTCAAGAGGCTCCGGGAGGAGGTCAATTTCAACGGGTACATTCATGTAAAGGCCATTCCTGGAGCAAGCAATAAGCTGATAGAGGAGACAGGAAAATATGTGGACAGGATGAGTGTTAACATTGAGCTTCCTTCAGGCGAAAGCCTCAAGCTGCTGGCGCCCCAAAAGACCAAAGAGTCAATAATCAAGCCTATGGGGCTCATAAAGTCAGGAATAATTCAATATCAGGAAGAAAAGCTAAAGTTTAGAAGTACTCCCCAATTTGTCCCGGGAGGCCAATCCACCCAATTAATCGTTGGTGCCACAAAAGACAATGATTTAAAGATTTTGAAGCTGTCCGAGCATCTTTATAACAGCTACAAGCTTAAAAGGGTATACTATTCCGCCTATGTACCGGTATCAAATCACCCTAATCTTCCGGCAATCAGCGGCCCGCCCCTATTGAGGGAACACCGGCTGTATCAGGCAGACTGGCTCCTCCGGTTTTATGGTTTTAACTCCGGCGAGTTATTAAATGAAGAGAATCCAAACTTTGATGAGCTATTGGATCCAAAGAGCGGCTGGGCTATCAGAAACCTTGACAAATTTCCCGTAGAAGTCAACAAAGCGGATTATTATACATTGCTGAGAGTACCCGGAATAGGAGTCAAATCAGCTCAACGGATAGTTCAGGGGAGAAGGGTATCCATGCTTGACTTTGATGACCTAAAAAAACTCGGAATAGTTCTAAAGCGGGCAAAATATTTCATTACCTGCAAAGGCAGGTATTTCCCCCAAAAAAGCATACCAACCAGTGCGGTATCCATTAAAAACAGACTGCTGCTGGAGGATAATATCAAGAACCGCGAAAATATTGAGCAACTCTCCATATTTTCACTTTTCCCCGGCATAATGGATGGTGAATTATAATGCTGTATTATATTTATGACGGCAGCTTTGACGGGCTTTTGACAGCCATATATGATGCATACTACAATAAAGATTTTCCGGAAAAAATTGTCCCCCAGGACGATTTCACAGACAACTTCTTGATCAGCAAGGTTTACATCCGGACGGACGAAGAGAAATCAAAGAAAGTCCATGATGCCATACTTAAAAAAATATCAAGGCATGCAATGGCTGGCATTATGTATGCCTATCTATCGGAAGATGAGAATGCCGGAATATTTATTTTAGAATACCTGCGTTTTGGCTTCAAGGTCGGAAAAATTGTAGATTCCTACCTTGCCGATGACAGGGTAAACAATATTAACAGACTGGTTACAAAGGTTGCACGGGAAAAGCATCTGCTGGCAGGAATAATAAGGTTCCGCCTGCTTCAAAACAACATCTATTATGCCCCGGTTGAGCCTCAGTATAATACAATATGCCTCCTGGGCAAACATTTTGCCGACAGGATGTCTGATCAGATATTTGTCATACATGACGTGAAAAGGAACTTTGGGGTTTTTTATGACAAAGTCAAATGGTTTATGAGTGACATTGAAATGAATAAGGACATTGTATTGCATGAAAACGAATTATTCTATCAGGAGCTCTGGAAGCAGTATTTTGACGGAATAACAATAAAGAGCAGGATAAATCCAAAGCTCCAGTCAAATCATATGCCTAAAAAATATTGGAAGTATTTAATTGAAATGAAATAATCATTTTATAGTTAATGTGTTGTTGTTTTTGTCCATAATCACTTTTGCATTTACTTTGCCGATCCTGGCTTTTTCGATCCATGTTGACAGAGTATCCAGTGCCGCTTCAAGGTCTTTGCGCCTTAAGGGATCTACCGACTCAATAACAGCGATTGCATTTTTCGTATCTTCGGTAAGCATCGTTCTCTGTCCGTCCCTCCAATTCCAGCAGCGGCATACCGCTCCTTCATCGTCCAAATAACAGATCTCCCCCGGGAGGGTGTAGTCTATCTCTTCATCTCCCAAGGCAAGAAACGGGTCGCCGCCATTTGTGACTGTCAGTCTCAGATCCCCTTTGAATGTATCAACATCCTCCATTCCGCACGGTAAGGCGAATCGGAGCGAAACCCCATTATAAATGTCTACCAGCGGATTAATCACTCCCACTTCATTTCCTTTTTCAATGCGTTTAAGCAGGGCTTCGATGGAGGATCTTGCCCCTTTTTTTGTCTTGAATTTTGAAAATGCATCTCTCCATACCGATATTACCCTGTTTTGGCTTAAAACAGGTTCCGTTAAATACTTCCTCGCTTCCTTGTTTGATTGCTCAAGGAATTCAATAATATCAGGCCGGAACTTTTCGCATCCCTCCTCAGTGTTGTCAATATCATTAATCAACAGCACACCAATTTCACATTCAGGGAAGATATCCCAAAAAGACTGTTCAATTATAAATCTGCTCATTTTTTCCCTCCGTTCGTTTTTTGCCGCATTATATAAAAAATATGCACTAGCTCAACCATTAATTATGCTCATTATCAGAAGGTCATTTTATCCGTTCTCTGATGGGCATAAGTAAATCAAGTTGTAAATCCTCAGGTTCTGTATTATTTAGATAGATATGGTTCACATAATTGAGGTGTTCCTCAATCAGTCCGCACATATGCTCTTGATCTTGCATATCTCCTGCAAACTCATATTTTTCGTTCTTATCCACCCAATCAAGAAGCAATTCCCACTCATTAAAATTGCCCATTGCAATCATATGAGCAGCATACAATCCTCCGACAAAATGCTTTTTGATAAGAGGGAACGGAGGTTCCATATCATCCGGGATTGTCACCCATATTTCATAACCGTGGTAACCAGTTTCATCCATAGGATTTGGATGATTAAATCCACAATGCCTTAAATCCGGTTTGATTTTGCAAAGACCAGTCTCCTGCACAAACCTGTCAATCATCATATAGGCATGATGCTCCGGATCGTCTCCGATGTAATGAGCGGCAGCAACGGTTGCAGGTGGTAAATAGACAATCCTTACATCATTCAACTTTGACAGATGCCCATCTGCTTTTTTTAGTTTATCCATAGCCTTATCCTCCTTAAAATTGATACTTGTCAGAGATAAGGACTCTATAGAAGCTAATATAGTATCATCTTGTGTAATCAAACTATGAATTTGAATATCCGCCGCTTTCTGCAATTCATCAACAAAACGGCTGAGAATACTTTTAATGGTTGATAATGCTGCTATCTCATCATCCAGTTCACTTATATTTTGTTGAAAAACCTCTATAGCTGTAACAGCATCAGGTTTCTGCAGTATCTCTTGGATTTGCTTTAAAGGAATCCGCAGTTTACGCAATATCAAAATTTGACTTAGCCGGGAAAGGGCAGTTTTATTGTACATACGGTAGGCGTAATCTTCTTTTCTAAAGCTTTCTATAAGTCCTATTTGCTCATAATAACGTAACATTCTTGTAGAGATACTATAGCTTTTTGAAACTTGGCTAATCGTCATAGCTTCCATATTTCCTTGCCTCCTTTCTCAAGTGGAGTATAAACTACGACACGATGTCAAAGTCAATATGTATTATAGATTATATTCATTATTTTTCTCTTCTGCATTATGTGCCTCATTGTTCTCTTCTTTTTTTCTTTTTAAGCAGTGTGGATGTATCCAGGTTTTCTGTCTTTACTTTTTCCTTTTTTGCTTCTTTCGCCTTTGTCTCCGGCTTTCCTTCAGCCTGCGGAGGCACCTGAACCTTCTTTTCAGCTGCCTTGGGCTGTGTCTGGACTTTACTTTCAACAGTTCTTGCTGCTTCCCCTAAAGTGTTAAGCTGCCCTTTTGCCTTTACGGTCCTTTTAACCTGAGGCATCAGCTTTGCCTTTACGGCCGAAAGCTTTTCTTCAATCGCTGCAAGGGGCAGGTTCAGCCTTCTTAAGGCAATATCAAGCATATACAGTATAAGCGCAAGTATAAGAAGCGTGGGGGTTAAATCAACCGTCCCGAATATATCCTTTATTTCACCTTTGTAAACATCCTCAGGCGAGCTTATAACGGTTCCTCCCGCTTCCTTAATCAGTATGTCCAAATAGCCCCTCTCAGGCTGTATTCTGTATTCCGGTGAGTATTGCACGGATATCCCTGTACTGGCAGCATTTATCGTCTCCCCGTCCTTCTGTTGAAGCGCCTTGATAATATATGCTCCTGTCTCGGTTATTTCAAAGTCCCCCCTGTACTGCCCCGGTGCAACAGGATAGAGAGTGATCTCACTGCTCTCAAGAGAAGGAGACACTATTGCGGCTTTAGTCTCAAAATCACCCTTATCCGCCTTGTTGATAAGAGTTATAATGCCCTTACCTCCCTGCACTTCAGTCTCTACAGTTATATCATCCTCCCGGTATTTTTCAATAGTCCAGTTGATAAGATTCTGCCACAGCTTTATGTTATTCTCCCAGCCCACATAATTCCTGCTCCATCTTCCGTTTATATCGGAGTTCCATGCAGCGGTCTTGCCCAGACCATACTGCCATACTGTGAGTATCGGATCCTCCTGGTCGCTTGCCAGCACCACCCGGGAGGCACTCTTGGGACTGGCTGCCACATAGCCCAGAAGTGCCGGCAGTCCTTCCTCGGCTGCTCCTGCCAGCACCGGATGAGCATTGGTTATCGAAGGCACAAATTCCCTGTTATTAAGATACGCCCTTGCAGCCATAAAGGTCTCTTTGGCGAATATCCTCGGAATGTTTGCAAACTCATCAGTATAATAGAAGCGTCCGTTGGCTCCCTTTGCTATATCCTGGAGAAGCTGGACATCAGAGCCCTGTCCTACCGCTACGGTTGATACCGTAATATTGTCCCCTGCAAGCTTCTCAACGAGTTCCATGTATCCGGTCCTCTCAGCCTGGCCGTCTGTGAGAAGTATTATATGCTTTATTTTTGTATTGGTTTTCTTTATTGAATCATATCCTTCCTGCAAGGCAGGAATTATGCTTGTTCCCCCTCCTGCCCTTATGGTACCTATGTCATCCCTTATTTTTTCCGCATCATCCGCCTTGCGGGTAGGAACCACCCAGTAGTTGGTATCGTCAAAGGTCAGCACCCCTATCTGATCATTAGGCCTTAAGGACTCCAGAGTCCTTGCCGCAGCTTCCTTGGCAAGATCAAGCTTCATTATTCCGCCCCGGCCTTCTGTCATGCTTCCGGATTTGTCAATTATAAGAACAATGGACATATCCGGTATTTCCTTCTTGCCCTTTAGCTCCATATGTACCGGAAGCACCTTTTCCAAGGGTGTTTTGTAATAACCTCCCAAAGCAAAGGAATTTTCCCCGCCGGCGGCAATAAAGCCTCCTCCCATATCTTTGACATAGGAATCCAAGGAATTCAGAAAACCGTCGCTTAGGTTTTCCGCGGATACATTGCAGGTTATTACAGACTTGTAGGCAGACAATCCCTCCAAGGTTCCCGGTACACTGGCAGCATTAACCCTTACGTAGTTCATTCCGGTAGCTTCAAGCATCCTGACCATCTCATCCGCCTCTCCGGCTATGTCCTCAACAACCAAAATTCTGGGTCTGTCAAGGACATTTGTAAAGGTTGAGGCCTCATTATTCCTGCTTTCCGTATCGGTATCCGGCTCCAGAAGCGCCTTATAGCTCTTGAAGCCTCCTGTTTCTGCCGTATCCCTGAATACAAATCTGTTGCTTCCCTTCTGCAGCGCTACCCTCTCTTCAGCAGCCTTATCCTTTCCGCTGATAAGCGTAAGCTTTGCCTCTGTCTGAACAGTGCTTTCCACAGTCACTATAATATTGAATTCTTCTCCTACTCTCAGGCTTTTGGGCACAGTAACACTCTCCACTGCAGCCTCTTTGCCGATTTCCCGGTTTATCCTGTATACCTTGAAATCAATATCCTGGCCCATCAGGCTTGAAGCCAGATTTGCGCTGTTCCCTTCATTTTCCTCCCCGTCGGTTATCAGTACTATTCTTTTTTTGCTGTCCTGGGGCAGCAGTGACACCGATGTTGTCAGGGCATTTTCTATATTTGTGTATATTCCTCCTGGCTCAGTTTCAATTTTATTAAAACCCGAATCTATGGATACAAAGCTCTCTATGAGAGAGTTATCCCCAAAAGCCACAACACCGGACTGGTCCTTGGAACCCTTCATCTCCAGTGCTTTCCTGACAAACTCCTCTGCGGTTGTCCTGTATTCCCTCATACTGTCCGAGGCATCCACCACGAATATTGTGGTGGTTGTATCCACAAGCCACTTGATATTGACTCCCGTCAGGGCAAGTATCAAAAGCACAAACACGCTGTTTCTCAGGAACAGTATGAGCCTTCTTCTGAGTTTGTACATCTTGCCCAGCTTGCGGGCAGTGTACAATACAAAAAATATGGCTATCGGAATTAAAAAAAGTATCTGCGGTCTTTCAAAATCAATAACCACGTATATACACCACCCATTCTATAGCTGCCGCCATCAGCAGCAAGCCCAGGAACAACTCCTGAAGCCTTGTGCCTCCGGGTGTATTACCTGCTTCAGTAGCTTCTTGAGCAACTACTTCATCAGGTTTGCCGCTTGCCGACTCGGTTTCTGCCGGAAAGTTGACGGCAAAGCTTGAAACCACTTCCGTCTCACCTATCCTTTGTGTCAGTTCATATACACCGTACTGTCCGGTATTATCGAAAGGCAGCATGGGATACGTCAATTCCAGCTTATATCCTATACCCTCCGGGGTTTTTACAACAACTTCCGCAGCCTCAGGATTCGGATTCAAATCTATTGCATCGCCGCACACATATGTGGTTTTTCCTTTTAAATCAATCCCGACAAGGTATGCAGCCAGATTATACATAAAAATAGGATACTCGGTAGTCAAAGCAAAGTCGCTGTCGTGCAGGTCGAAGCCTATTACAGCCGTTTTTCTGCCCCGGTGCTCCCCTGAAATGACAGCCGCATTTTCATCCAAGGTTATCAGCACATCAGCCCAGAAAGGCACTTCCATTTTTCTGAACTTTGAAACGGCAAAGCTTGCATCCTCCATATATTTTGTTAAAGGGTGGGCTGCAATATCTGCAATTCCGCCTTCAAACTCCGCTCCGGCTTCAACAATTCCATTGCCCGGAGAAGGGTTTATAAGCATAACGCTGCCTGATTCCGGCAGCTGGGATATTCCAGCCGAATCAAAAATATAAAGGTCATAGCCCTCGTATGAATCCTCATCAGGATTTGTCTTGTAAAGCTCAAGCCCTTCTATATTGGACAAAGCCTTTTCTATAAAAACATTCCCCACTGATACCAATAAAGCCTTTTTTGGTTTTGCGGAATCCAGGATGCAGTATACCTGGTTGTCTTCCACCAGATCGTCCTTCTCTGTTAGTTCCGCCCATATATATGAGGCATCGGCGGATATTTCCTCAAAATATACCGATATTGTCTCACCTGCAGGTATTTCAACATTCTTTATATCCAGCACCTTGTCGTTTCCATAAAGTGATATTTCCCTTCCGAGGGAAGTATTTGACCTGTTGGATGCGCGCACCAGAACCGTCAGCCTTCCATTTTCATCGGAATATGAAATATAATCCAGGCTCACATTCACAAGCTCCGATGCAAGAGACACCACCTCCGCATTCAAATCCTCAGTATCCACCGGACTGTCGGTATAGAATACAGCCTTATAGCTGTCACCGCCCTCATATTGTTTGATCATAGCCCTTACAAGACTCACACTGTCATTAATGTTTCCTGAGAAATTGCCGGGATTAATATCCCTCAGCTTGCTTATTGCCTCTCCCTTATCTGTTGTCTTCCCAATTTCAACCCCGGGGCTCCTGCCCACCGTCAAAAGGGTTATATTGGCCTTTGTCCCCGAACGGTTTATCATCTCTTCCGCCAGCTGCTTTGCTTTAGCCAGTCTTGTACCATTTTCATACCTTGCATTCATGCTTCCGGTATTGTCTATTACAATTACCAGGTTGGAATGCATTCCTCCCCCGGTATACAGATAGGGATCGGAAAGTGCAAAAACCAAAAAAAGAATCGATATAAGCTGTAAAAAGAGTAGCAGGTTTTTCTTAAGCTTCTGCCAGGGGGTATTGACTTCGATATCCTTCAGTACCTGCTGCCAAAGGTAGATGCTCGAAATCTGCCTCTCTTCGAATTTCTGCTTCAATATATACATAAACACTACAAGGGGCATAAAGGATAAAAACCACAATGCCCAAGGTGAAAACAGCGTCATAAGTTCACACTCCAATAATACCTGCTTTGGTAAATTCCTCAAGAACTATCTTCTCTATAGGTTCTTCTGAAGAAACCTGTATATAGGCCGCTCCCATCCTGCTGCAAAATTCCCTGATTTTATTCATAAATAAATTCAGCTCTTTATCATATTGCAAAAGCATCGCCGGAGTAACTGATATATCCCTGGCTTCACCGGTTTCACTGTCCAGCAGCCTTATCTGCCCCTCTATTTCCGGGTTCAGTTCTTCAGGTGACAATACATGAATCAGAATTACATCCTGCTTTTTATATAACAGGTATTTTACCGCATCCTCAATTCCTCCCGGGGTGAAAAAATCAGAAAAGACTATTGAGACTCCGCTTCCCTTGAATTCCTTCTTCTTAATACAGGAATTCAGATCGGTGATACCGCCAAATTGCATATCCTCCAGAAAATCCACACAGTGCCGGAACATCC
>DAOLPD010000103.1:0-10752 GCA_035417425.1 Bacillota bacterium | reverse complement strand
GCACGCCTGGTTCCAGCGCAAGCAGGCCCGCAGCGGCAAGCGCGTGATCGCCGTGCAGGGCCGGTTCCATTACTACGAGGGCTATTCCATGCAGGAGGTTACGATACCGGTAAGGGTTATGAAGAAGCTGGGCATAAAGCTCCTGGTTGCCAGCAATGCCTGCGGAGGGTTGAATCCAAACTTTGAAGCCGGAGATATTATGATAATTACGGACCATATAAACTTCATGGGCACAAACCCTCTGATAGGGCCGAACCTTGAAGAATTCGGGCCCCGGTTCCCGGATATGTCACAGGTGTACGACAAGGAATTGGTTGAGCTGCTGGAGAAGATTGCCGCATCACAAGGCATCCGGGTGCATAAGGGTGTTTATGGCGCGGTAAGCGGACCGAACTATTCTACAAAGGCGGAGCTTTCGATGATGATAAAGCTGGGAGCTGACACGGTGGGTATGTCCACAGTACCGGAGGCAATTGCCGCAAGACACTGCGGACTCAAGGTTGCAGGAGTGTCCTGCATTACGGATATGGCTATTCCCGACACAATGACAGCACCTACTCATGAGGAAATAGTAAAGGTTGCCGAATCAGTGAAACCAAGGTTTGTTTCTCTGGTTAAACAATTTATCAAAGAGGTGCAGCTGTAATGAGGATGTACGATATCATAACCAAGAAAAGAAACGGAGAAGAGCTGACAAGGGAAGAAATCCAATTCTTCATAAACGGGTACACTGACGGATCAATCCCTGATTATCAGACAGCAGCTCTTCTTATGGCTGTTTACTTTAGAGGAATGAGCAAAAGAGAGACAGCAGAACTTACAATGGCTATGGTAAATTCGGGAGAGACAGTTGACCTTTCGAAAATTGCAGGTGTGAAGGTGGACAAACATTCCACAGGAGGGGTGGGAGACAAAATCAGTTTGATTGTCATCCCTCTGGTTGCCTCCCTGGGCATTCCTATTGCCAAAATGAGCGGCAGAGGGCTGGGGCATACCGGCGGAACCATAGATAAGCTTGAGTCCATTCCGGGTTTTAGGACGGAACTGACCGGAGACGAATTCATTGAGAACGTGAATAAGTATAAAATGGCTATTTCGGGCCAATCGGGAAATTTTGTGCCCGCTGACAAGAAGCTGTATGCTTTAAGGGATGTAACGGCAACCGTTGACAGTATTCCTTTGATTGCAAGCTCAATTATGAGTAAAAAGATTGCTTCCGGTGCGGATTGTATTGTTCTTGATGTAAAAGTAGGCTCGGGGGCCTTTATGAAATCTGTAGGAGAGGCAGCAGAGCTTGCCCGGACAATGGTTGAAATCGGCAAATCCCTGAATAGGAAAACCATAGCGGTAGTGACGGACATGAGTCAGCCCTTGGGACATGAAGTGGGTAATTCCAATGAAATAATTGAAACCATTGACGTATTGAAGGGAAGGGGTTCGGAGGACGAAACCCAAGTGGCTTTGACCATTGCTTCTTATATGGCGGTACTTGGAGGCGCCTTCAAAGATTTTGAAAAAGCATATTCCGCATTGGAAGAAGTAATCAGGAGCGGCAAGGCTGTTGATAAGTTAAAGCTGCTGATACAGATTCAAGGCGGAGATCCGGATGTGGTTGACAATACTGAAAAACTTCCGAAGGCCAAATATCATATAGAAGTCAGATCAAAAAAGAGCGGCTATGTAAGTTCAATAGATGCTGAAAGCATAGGCATTTCGGCAATGCTTCTGGGTGCGGGCAGAAAAACCAAGGAAGACAAAATAGACTTTTCAGCCGGGATAAGCATGAAAAAGAAGGTCGGGGATAAAACTTACCCGGGCGATATTCTATGTGTACTTCATACAAATTTGCAGGACACCGGCGAAGCGGAGAAGATTGCCCTTAAAGCGTACAGTATAGGTAATAAACAAACAATAATAGAAAAATATGTGCATGATGTAATCAGATGAAGAGGCCTTGATTGATACTATTATTTATGTACAAATCGCAGAATATATTTATTAATCGGAGGAGCAGGTATTATGCAGAAGATCAGATTTCCGTATGGAAAAGGATACATCGAATCGGAAATACCTGAAGAAAGGCTGAATGCCGTTCTGGTTCCGCAATTGCATCACTATAAAACAGAACTCAGCCAAGAGGAGATTGTAAAGAAGGATGTTGAAAAACCGATAGGGACACCTGCACTAAGTGAAATGGCAAAAGGTAAGAATAAGGTTGCCATAATAGCAAGTGATCATACAAGGCCGGTACCCAGCAGAATAATAATGCCTTTAATTCTTTCTGAAATAAGGAAAGGCAATCCGGATGCAGATATTACAATTCTGATATCAACGGGGTGCCATAGGGGCACAACAGCTGCTGAGCTTGAGGTTAAGTTCGGGCAGGAAATAGCTGCTAAAGAAAAAATCCATGTCCATGATTGCGATGATAAAAGTATGCTCGTCAATATAGGGATGCTTCCTTCAGGAGGAGAACTGATTTTAAATAAAATAGCTGTGGAAGCAGATCTGCTTGTTTCCGAGGGCTTTATCGAACCTCACTTTTTTGCAGGCTTCTCTGGGGGAAGGAAAAGTATACTTCCCGGAATTGCAGGCAGAAAAACGGTTATGTACAATCACAATTCAAGGTTTATAAATGATGAGAAATCAAGAACAGGGGTTCTTGAAGGAAATCCGATACACAGGGACATGATTTATGCAGCCAGGGCAGCAGGATTGGATTTTATTGTGAATGTTATAATTAATTCCGATAAAGAAGTGATTTACGCAGTTGCAGGAGACTGCGAGCTTGCTCATATGGAAGGCTGCCGCTTTCTGAAAAACCAGTGCAGGGTTGACAGTGCGATGTCAGATATTGTGATTTCAACAAATGGAGGGTATCCTCTTGACCAGAATATATATCAGGCAGTGAAGGGTATGACGGCAGCTGAAGCAACTGTAAATGAAGGCGGTGTAATAATCATGGCTGCAAAATCAGATGATGGCCATGGGGGAGAAGAATTCTTCAGGACATTCAAGGAAGAAAAAAATATAAATAAACTGATGGATAGGTTCATGGCTGCTCCAAGAGAAGAGACAATTCCTGATCAATGGCAGTCGCAGATATTCGCGCGCATTTTAAAAAGAGCATCGGTTGTTTATATATCGGATGCACCTGAGGAAATGGTACGGGAGCTGCATATGATTCCCGCACAGTCTGTGGCAGAAGCTATTGCTAGGGCTGATGAAATATTGGGAAGTAAGGATTCCAAAATTACCGTCATACCGGACGGAGTTTCTGTAATAGTTGAATAGATATCTTGGAATTGCATAACAGATTCTTCTGCAGGGTAACATAAAAGTAAACTAATCAAGTAGGAGGATTGTTATGTATAATTCGGCAAATATTAATAAATTATCCCGTAAGCTGATATGTTTTATTACCATACTCGCAATTGCTTATTATGGATTGATTATTCCGGTATACGCAGCAGATGATATGAACCTTGACTGTAAATCAGCGGTACTTATGGATTTTGGCACGGGTAAAATAATATATGAACAGAATTCCCGCGAAAAATTACCTCCTGCCAGTGTTACCAAGGTAATGACAATGCTGCTTATTATGGAGGCATTGGACAGCGGAAAGATAAGCTATGAGGATAAGGTTACAATAAGTCCCCAGGCATCCAGCAAAAACAGCAGGGGTACCATGCTGCTGCTGGAAGCCGGTGAAGTCAGAACGGTAAAAGAGCTTATGTACGGCATAGCTGTGGAGTCGGCAAATGATGCATGCATTGCAATGGCTGAGCATATATCCGGAAGTGAAGAGGAATTTGTGAAGCTGATGAACAAGAGAGCAAAAGAGCTGGGAGCAAACGACAGCAATTTTGTAAACCCCAACGGCCTTTCCGTGAGCGGGCATGTGACAACGGCATATGATCTGGCGGTATTGTCCAGAGAGCTTTTAAAGCATGAAAAAATATTTGATTTCATATCACAGTATATGGTCAAGGTCTATGTAGGAAAGAAAAACAACGTATTGAGGGAATTAGTGAACAAAAACAAGATGGTCAGATTCTACAACGACGTGGATGGTATTAAGACAGGATGGACCGAGGAAGCAGGATATTGTATTTCCGTAACTGCAAAAAGGAATAACTTGAGGCTTATAAGCGTGGTTATGGGTTCCCCGAAGGTGGATATAAGAAATAAAGAAGCACGAAAGCTTATTGACTACGGATTTGCAAATTTCAACAGTCTCATAATAGCGAAAAAAGGTGATAAGATACAGGAAGTGAATGTGTCAAAAGGCAGCAGGCTGAAGATAAACGCAGTGGCGGAAAGTGATGTTTCGGTGCTGTTGAATAAGGGTGAAGAGAAGAACATAGTAAAAAAAGCAGAGCTCCCTGAGGTTCTCACTGCACCCGTTAAAAAAGGCGAAAAGATCGGTGAACTGGTTATAAGCATTAATGATACAGAGGTTGGGAGGCATAATTTGATTTGCGATGCTGACGTAAGCAAATCTTCCTTTCTAAATAACTTAAGAAATGCAATAATATTTTGGTTCGGAAATTCGAACTGACATACTTTTCCCGGCTGATGCCGGGTTTTTTCTTTGTATTGTATAAATAGCGCAAATGTATTAAAATATATTAGATATATTATTTTCCATACAAAGGAGTTATTCCGTGAATGATTTGTTATCCAAATTCTTATATTACCTGAATTTGAACTTTGGCATATCATCCTTATTATACAGTCTGCCCGGCATAATTCTCGCATTGACGATACATGAGTATTCACATGCTCTGGCGGCTTTCGCAATGGGGGACAATACAGCCAGGCAGTATGGAAGGCTTACGTTAAATCCCATTGCCCATATGGATCCTTTGGGTTTTCTGTGCCTGATAGTCACCAGACGATTCGGATGGGCAAAGCCTGTGCCGGTAAATGACATGTACTTCCGTAACAGAAGGAAGGGAATGCTGCTTGTATCCCTTGCGGGCCCTATGTCAAATTTCATAACGGCCTTGCTTATTGCCGCCGTTTATGCGGTTTTTTATAAAAGCATGGGAGAGATAACCAAAGGTATCTTGCAGATTGCTTACATAATAAATCTCAGCATAGGAGCCTTTAATCTGCTTCCGATACCGCCTCTGGACGGCTCAAAAATACTTGATGCTTTTCTGAATGACAGACAGAGATTTTTCATGAGAAGATATGCTGGGTATTCAAATATACTTATGCTTATACTTATTTTTTCCGGAATCATAGGCAGGGTTTTAGGGCCTGTAATAATGGTTATGGATTGGTTCATCAACTCTGCCATAGGGTTGTTTATTTAAAAGATAGCACTGGAGGTAATTAAAATGACAAGACAGAGAATTATGAGCGGTATGAGGCCTACGGGCAGTCTTCACCTGGGAAACTATTTCGGAGCCCTTGAGAATTGGGTAAGGCTCCAGGATGATTACGAATGTTTTTTTTCCATTGTGGATTGGCATGCTTTGACCACAGGCTATGAAGATACCAGTGAAATCAAGGATAACATAATGGAGATTGCTATAGATTGGTTGAGCGCCGGCTTGGATCCGAAAAGATGCACTATTTTTCTGCAGTCAAATATCAAGGAAACCGCCGAGCTTCATTTGCTGCTTTCAATGATTACGCCCCTTTCATGGCTTGAAAGATGTCCGACCTATAAAGAACAGCTGTCGCAGCTTACCGAGAAGAATATAACAACTTATGGTTTCCTGGGATATCCTAATCTTATGGCTACAGACATACTTATTCATAAAGCAAGCTTCGTACCGGTTGGTGAGGACCAGCAGCCGCATTTGGAGCTGTCCCGTGAAATTGCAAGAAGGTTTAATTATATTTACGGGGATACCTTCCCTGAGCCTCAGGGGAAAATGACAAAAATAAAAGTGCTTCCCGGCCTCGACGGAAGAAAAATGAGCAAAAGCTATGACAATACCATTGCGTTGTCAGATTCTCCCGATACTATCAGGGAGAAAGTCAGACAGATGATTACAGATACGGAAAAGATCAGGAAGAATGATCCGGGACATCCTGATATATGCGCGGTATATGCTTTCCACAAGGTGTTTTCCGAGAAAACACATCAGGAGACATACGAGGTATGCAAGACAGGGGGCTTAGGCTGTGTGCAGTGCAAGAAAGCACTTGCAGAAAACATAGTTCAGTATATGGCACCCATGTATGAGAAAAGACAGGAGCTTATAAGCAATAAGGAAGGCATACTGGAAATATTGAGGGAGGGTACCCGTCATGCAAGAGAAGTGGCCAGGGTGACCCTTGCAGAAGTAAGAGAAAAGATGAAAATGTTGGAATTGGAGTAACACATGGCAATAAATGTTAAGCTGGAAGCCTTTGAAGGTCCTTTGGATCTTCTGCTTCATCTCATTGAAAAAACAGAGGTGGATATCTACGATATACCGATTGCTGAGATAACAGATCAGTATCTCCATTATATCAGTATGATGGAGATACATGATCTTGAGGTCTCAAGCGAATTTATTGTTATGGCCGCAACCCTGCTGGAGATAAAATCAAAGATGCTGCTGCCAAAGCCGAAGAAGGAAGATAGTATAACAGATGATAAAGATCCAAGAGAAGAACTTGTACTAAAGCTTATAGAATATAAGAAGTATAAGGAAGCATCCCTTGAATTAAAGGACAAGCTTGGCATATATTCCAAGGTTTTTTATAAGCCCCCCGAGCCGATAGAGGATTATATAGATGATGCAGCATCTATTTCTAATGTTTCCCTGGACATGCTGTATATGAGCTTCAGAAATATAATTCTGAAGAATGAATCAAGAAGGAAGAACAGCTACACGGAAATCTACAGGGAGGTTGTCACTGTAGAAGACAAGATAAGGCTGATAAACAAATTGCTTGCCGGCAAACCGTCATTTTACTTTGACGACTTGTTCATCGGATGCTACAACAAGTACGAGATAATTGTAACTTTCCTGGCGATACTTGAGCTGCTGAAAAGAAGGAGCCTGCTTATTGAACAGGAAAAGAACTTCTCAAGGATACTTATCAAGAGAAGGATAAAAGGTGCATGAAGGGTTGGATTATGTTATGGATATCAGAGAAATAAAGTCGATTGTCGAGGGCCTTCTGTTTGTAGCCGGTGATGCTGTTCCCATAAAGGAAATATGCAGCATCATCAATATTGACGAAACTACACTCAGAAGAATAGTAAAGCAGATGATGGACAGTTTTAATGAAGATAACAGAGGAGTCCAGATTATCGAGGTGAACAACTGCTATCAGCTTTGCACAAAGCCGGAGCATTATGAGTATATAGAAAGGCTGGTCAAGCCACAAAGCCGCCAGGGCCTTTCTCAGGCATCCCTTGAGACACTTGCGATAATTGCATATAAACAACCCATAACAAAGTCCCAGATTGATTATATCAGAGGGGTAAAATCAGACGGCTGCATTGCAAGATTAACGGAAAAAGAATTGATATATGAGGCAGGAAGGCTGGAGGGCCCGGGTAGGGCAATCCTGTACGGGACCACCGACAATTTCCTTAAATTGTTCGGGTTGAAATCCATCAAGGAGCTGCCTGCTCTGAGGGAGCTTAACGAAGAAGAAGGAGCATAGAGGGCTGTGTGCTTTTCATTGCTTTGATTGCATTATACATCAACTGATGTATTTTTTTTTATTTTTTGAGAAAGATATACAGATTGCCAGGTGTATATCCTGAAAGGGGAATTATGATGCTGTATGCTGCTTCCGGGCTAATACTTTTAATATTGATGCTGTATCTGATGCCCGTAGAAATAAGTACGAAGGTTGAAAAGCACAATGACAATGTGAAGATTGCCTTGGGGCTGAAGACATTATATGGCTTGCTCAATATCAATACCGAGATTGCTGTATTAAAGCTGGCTTTTGAAAATGGAAAGCCTGTATTGAAGTATACGGTTGAAGTGGCGGACAGGGAGAAAAGCAGGCTTATGGCAAGGCTTAACAAGCTCCTTGGCATGGAGAAGGGGAAGGGGAAGGGCTTAGTTAGTGCATATAAGAATAACAAAGATATAATTGCTTCTCCTATAAGATATATAACAAAAAAAATTATGATAAGGAATCTTTACCTGAAAATAGGAATGGGAACCGGGGATGCCGCAGTAACGGGATTGCTGTACGGAACAGCATGGGCAGTTATAGGCAGTATAATGGCATTTACCGGAAGCTATGTGAACATTAAGAAGCCCAGGATAATTATTGCCCCAATATTCGGCAGTGTCAGGCTGAACCTTGATTTCAGTTGCATAATTCGAATGAAAACAGGTCATATTATAAATGTTGGAATTAGGGTAATACCTGCATTGATATCCGGTAATAGGAAAAAATATATTAATACTACATTATAGAAGGATGTGTTTAGCTTGGATCAGCCTGTACAAAGCTTGATGAAAACTACAATGGAAAACATCAAGAACATGATAGATGTTAATACGGTAGTTGGTGACGCTGTTGAAACAAAAGACGGAACCGTCATTGTACCTGTGTCAAAGGTATCCTTCGCATTCATAGCCGGTGGCGGAGAATATACGGGAACCACTGATAAAAACGAAGAGGATGCTTCAAAGTATCCTTTTGCCGGAGGGAGCGGAGCAGGGGTGACGGTACAGCCCATAGGTTTTCTGGCGACAACAAACGGACAGCTTAGGGTAATACCCGTCAGATACAGCAGTGCCGTTGACAGAATAGTCGATATGGTGCCCGACCTTATAAACAATATGGAGAATTATATAAACAAGAAAAGGCATCCTGAGGAAGACAGCCTTGAAATGTAGGAAGGAGCTAACTCCTTCCTTTTTTACGTATAAGTGGTATAATATTCTTGATGATATAGAAATTTTGATAATTATCCTTAAGGAATGATATGCTTTATCGGGAGGTAATTATATGGAGTTAAAAAGCGCAGTTGAAATGATATGGGAAAACCGAAAATATTCCACTGATGATCCTAAGGAAGTTCTGAGTCATTTGAATGAGGAAGTTGCCGAATCATTGAAAGCTCTGCTTAGAGGTGAGGAAGAGAGGGCTAAGAGTGAATTGGAAGACGCTCTTTCCTGCATTTTTATTGCGTTGAAAGTAATGGATGTTGATATTGAAGAAGCAGTACAAAGGCAAATCATACAAATGAAGAAAAGACATGACAAGGTGATGATTTTTAAGAAAGACAAGGTAGAGATATATGTAGGCGGAACATTAAAAGGAGGCTGGACTATCTGGGGAGAGGATGACATAAAGGAAGCACTCAAGATTGCCAAGGAATTTGGCTGCAAAATTGACAAGGAATAATAAAATTATATAAATAAATCATTCTGTTAATAATATATGTGTAACCATTTAATATCAAGATGTAAATCATTTATTATTTCGGAGTGATTTGATGAAAAGAAATACGGCTATAGTCATGGCGGCAGTTATTACTGCATTATCAGGCTTTTTTGCAGTTCAGGCTTTGCAGGAAACCAGTGCCCGCGCAGCAGTAGTTATGGATGTTGACTCCAACAGGATACTATATTCCAAAAATATGGACGAAAAGCTGGCCATGGCCAGTACTACAAAGATAATGACCACTCTTGTAGCTATTGAAAGCGGAAGATTGGATGAAAAGGTTAAAATAAGCAAAAGGGCTTCTTATATGGAGGGCTCCTCAATATATTTGCGGGAAGGTGAAGTACACACAGTAAATGATTTGTTATACGCAATAATGCTTCGGTCGGGAAATGATGCCGCAACGGCAGTAGCAGAGCATATCGGCGGGTCAGTAGAAGGTTTTGCGGAAATGATGAATAAAAAGGCCCGGGAGATAGGAGCAAGCAATACAAGATTTGCCAATCCCCACGGCCTGGATGCGGATGGGCATTATACCACCGCACGGGATCTTGCTCTTATTACTTGCTATGCATTGAAAAACCCCATGTTTTCAAAGATAGTAAGCAGCAAAAAAAAGGTCATGGAAGGCCCTCCGAATGAAAACTGGGACAGGGTAATGATTAATAAGAACAAAATGCTTTGGCAGTTTGCGGGAGGGGATGGAGTAAAAACAGGTTATACAAATAGGGCAGGGCGATGTCTGGTATCTTCCGCCACAAGAGACGGGATGCGGCTGGTCTGTGTGGTTCTGAACTGCGGGCCTATGTGGAATGACTCATCGGCTCTTCTGGAATATGGATTTAATAATTACATAAAAAAGAGAATTGTAGAAAAGGACAGCATTTTTAAAGTCGTTGAGGTAAGGAACGGGAAGGAAAGGTTTGTCGGAGTCAAGCCTGCGGAGGATTTTGACATGGCGCTGAGAGCAGATGAAATTGAAAATGTAAGATTGGAAGCCAGAGGTTTGAAAGCGGCACAAGCCCCATTAAAAAAAGGCGATCATGCGGGAAAGCTTGAAATATACATTGACAATAATCTGTTGAAGACAATAAGTCTTGAGTATTCGGAAGGTGTGGAGTCCAGCAGCCCTTTTTTCTATCTGAAACGAATTTTAAGGGACTATATTTCAGACGCAGATTAGTAAGTAATATCTTTTATGGGAAAATAGGCTTTATGCTTATCAAGAAAGTTTATGTAATGGCAGATTACCTCAAATTAGACATATCTCAAAGGTTTTTCCTTTTGGCTGATATTTAATTGATTAATTGTGAGGGGGAGGGGGAAATGGCGGAAAGACTGCAAAAAGTAATGGCAGAGTACGGTGTGGCTTCAAGG
>DAOLPD010000102.1:0-10780 GCA_035417425.1 Bacillota bacterium | reverse complement strand
AAAATACATAAAAGTGTGCCCTGCTATACTATACAAGCTCTTGCTTGGTTATGCAGACTTATAGTTATGCCGTATTTTTCTTTTTTTTTTGGAAAAATGTCCCCGGGTCTTTTGTTACAGTTATATTAAAAAGCAAAGAAGCAGAAGGGCATTTGCATAAACTTGTAGAAATACCATAAAGAGCATAAATACTACAAAATTCATTTATTAAGGAGTAAATTATGAAATATATTTCAAAGTCCCTCATTTTTCTGCTTGCCCTTTCATTAACATTGTCTGTATTTTCAGCTTCCGCAGCTCCGGAGGCCCCGGAGAAGGAGGAGCTTAGGGGAGTATGGGTTGCAACAGTAGCAAACATAGATTATCCTTCAAAACCCACTGCCGATTCGGCAGTATTGAAAAGTGAAGCCATAAAGATACTGGATGATGCTGAGGCCATAGGCCTGAATGCGATTTTTCTGCAGGTCAGGCCTGCTTCAGATGCCCTTTATAAGTCAAAGCTTTTCCCCTGGTCAAAGTATCTGACGGGGGGACAGGGACTCGCACCTGATAATGCCTTTGACCCCCTGGAGTTCTGGGTAGCAGAGGCGCACAAGCGCGGAATGGAACTGCATGCATGGATCAACCCTTACAGAATCACAAAAAAGACTCCAAAGGAGCCAAAGCATGACCTTGCTTCTCTTGATCCATCCAACCCGGCCAGATTGAAGCCTGAATGGGTGGTGAAGCATACTGACGGAAATCTTTATTACAATCCGGGAATTCCCGAAGTCAGAAAGCTGGTAATAGACGGAGTGCTTGAAATTATAGATAATTACGATATCGATGGTATACATCTGGATGATTATTTCTATCCCGGCAAGGACTTTAACGATAAGGCAGCTTATGCAAAGTATGGAACAGCTTATAACAATATAGATGACTGGCGCAGAGAGAATGTAAACAAGCTTATCAGAGAGCTTTCAAAGGCTGTAAAAGCGGCCGGGGAAGCTGTAAGCTTCGGCGTCAGCCCCTTCGGTATTTGGGCAAACAAAAGCGCAAATATGCCGGGTAGTGATACGAGAGGCATGCAATCCTACTATGACCAATATGCAGATACAAGGAAATGGGTAAAGGAGGGCTTGCTGGATTACATAGCGCCGCAGCTGTATTGGTATATAGGCTACGAAATTGCAGATTACAGCAGGCTGCTGAGCTGGTGGTCTGATGTAACCGCGGGTACGGGTGTTGATCTGTATATCGGACAGGCAGCATATAAAACCGGAGATACAGATCCTAAAAGCCCATGGTATGGTACTGTCGAGATGGAAAAGCAGCTTAAATTGAATTCTGAAAACAAGGAAGTAAAAGGAAGTATCTTTTTCAGCAACAGGTCTCTATGCAATAATCCGGCTTTAAGTGAGGCTTTGAAATCGTTGTATAAAAAGAAGGGCAGCATTCCGGTCAGCGTTTCACGCCCTGCTGAAGATTTACAGACCACATTGAAAAATTATTACCTGAACGGCTCATCTGATCCGGAAAAGCCTTTGTACCTGAACGGAGTACCTGTGGAAAACAGGTCTGCCCGGGGGTACTTCGGAGTTTTGGTACCCCTGATGGAAGGTGCAAATTCTTTTACACTTTCCCAGGAAGCCTCAAAGGTGACCCGTATTATATACAGAAAAACGGCTGCTTCCAAACCGGCAAAAATGAGCGAGGCTGAGATAATTTCAACTTCTGTCTTTCCGCAAAGCCAGGAGTACCGTAATCCTGGGGAAAAAATAACTCTTTCCTGCGAAGCCCCTTATGGCTCAACGGTAACGGTGCAAATAGGCGGGAAAAGATATTCAATGAAACCTTCAGGTGCAGGGACAGGAACCTCGGGACTGTATGCAGACAAATTTACTTACGAATATACTATTCCGGCATATAAGGGCACTCCCCGCAACATAGACCTGGGGAAACCGGTTTATACGATGAATTACAAGGGTACGGTCAAGAGCTGTACCGCCCCCGCAAAGATCGGTGTGATAATGAAAGGCTCACCATTCTATTCAAAGGTTGAAAAAGAGGTCATATTTACATACAAAGAGGCAGGTTCCTCAGATGGAGCAGCCTATGAGTTGTACAGCGGAATGGTTGATTCTGTTACCGGAATGTCGGGGGGCTATGTCCGCCTGTCCCTGGGGCAATGGGTCAAGGACAGTGATGTTACGGTATATACTTCCAAAGTGCAATCAAGGCCAATTATTAAGGATATTGAGTATATATCCGGGGACCGGTGGGATTCTTTAAAACTTGATATCTCAGCTACGCCTGCTGCTATTGCAGGCTTTGACGGAGCCCTGCTTAAAATTGATATAGCAGCTGATTCTCACGCGGCAACACCTGAGCTGCCGGATGATTCACCTTTTTCATCTGTTGCTGTTGCAAAAACAGCGAATAATACGGAATATACCATAGCATTGAAAGAAAACCGGAGCATAAGCGGTTATTATATACAAAAGACAAAAACGGGATTGGTGCTGAATATAAAAAAGCCTGTAAAATCAAATAATAGCAATGAGCCTCTTTCCGGCCTGACAATCATGCTTGACCCCGGCCATGGGGGCAGTGATACAGGTGCAATAGGCCCTCTCGGAACAGAGTATCCGGAAAAGGCCATAAATCTGAATACTGCATTTAAATTACAGTCGGAGCTTGAGCAGCTCGGGGCAAGGGTGCTTCTGACAAGGTCGGCAGATGTGAATGTGTCCCTGGAAGAGCGCCTTGCAGCCTCCAGAAATGCAAAGCCTGACATGTTCATATCCCTTCATGCCAATAGCATGGCAGATGATGTTGATATATCCAATGTAGACGGGTTTGCAGTTTTCTACCGGGAAAAGCTTGCATTGCCATTGGCAGAAACAATATTCCAAAATACACTGACAGATCTGAACAGAACGAACAAAGGCCTGCATAACAAGAATTTTTATGTTATAAGGGGTACCTGGACACCATCTATCCTTGTTGAAAGCGGTTTTGTCCCGAACCCATATGAATTTGAATGGCTGATTGATGAGAATGAGCAGGCCGGGTTTGCGCAGAGCATAGCGAAATCTGTAGTCGGATATTTCAAATAAGCAATGAACAGGCGATCCCCCATACCCTTTTTCTTGATAATTTGATAGAATAAGAATATAGCTGAAGCAGAAAAAATAAAAGCGGAGGCAGGAGGCAGACTTATGTCGAAACTCAGAAAAGTAAAAGCAATAGTATTGTTAAGTATAGCAATTACATTGGCTGTAATGTTTTTACCCGCAAGTGCCGCAGTTGAACAGCAGCCTCCTTTTTCTGAAGTCAAGGAAAAGCTTTCGGGAATTACTGAAGAGGAAAAGGAGGTTTTGCGGAAGCTGTTCATGCTTGCTCAGGAGATTGAAACAGCGGAGGCGGAAGTAGAGGAGCTGGCCAATGAAATAGAAGCAGTCAGCAAAGAAATAAAAGGCTTGGAGGATGCTATAGCAGAAGAGGAGCTTGCTTATGAAAAGAATCGGGAGAGCTTGGAGCAGGTTCTGAAAAGCTATCAGAGGATGGGAGCCGGGTCATTCCTGAAAATTATCCTGGACTCGGACAGCCTGAGTACTTTTTTGCATAGGGTGAACACACTTCGGGATCTTACCAAAAATACCGGAACACTTTTGGAGCAGCTGGAATCAAGCGGCAGGAAGCTTGCAGAGGAAAAATCAAAACTGTCGGAAAAGCTTGTACTGCTTAAAGATAAGCAAAGCCTGTCAAGAGCAGCGTTAGCTGATAAGAACAGGCTTAGGGCGGAAAAGGAGGCATACCTGGTTTCACTTAAGGGGGAGAAGGAGTATTATCAGGAATACCTTTCAAATCTGGAAAGGGCATGGAATGAACTTAAGCCTTTGCTTTCAGAGACTGCAAAGGAATTCTCCCGAATGATTGAAGATGGAGGATTACCTTTTGACGCTTTGAAAATCAGCTTTTCCCTTTTTGAAATCAAGGGGGCTATTGACGACAGGACTATAAACAAAATAATTGCAGAGAATGCCAATCTTGAAGAAATGATTTTTGCTTTTCATCAGGAAGCGGCTGAAATAAGGATACCTGATAAGAACCTTATTCTGACAGGAACTTTTGTCATTCAGGAAGGACACACCCTTAAGTTTCTGCCTCAGGAAGGAAGCTTTTTTGAATTGCCTTTGGAGAAGGGGGTCCTGGAGGAATTATTCGGAGAGGAAGGCATGGTGCTGAATCTTGAGCCTCTGCTGGCAGGAAACGATATCCATACTGTAAGAATTAAAGAAGGGTACATAGAACTGATTCATAGATTTTGATCTGTTATTGCATATGGAGGGGAAACAATGATAGAAGCAAAGGGAGTATGTTTGGAGTATCCGGATGGTACCAGAGCTCTTAAGAATATTGAACTTTCAGTTAAGCCGGGCGAGCTGGTATACATAACCGGCCCCAGCGGCTCCGGAAAGACAAGCCTGCTGAAGCTTTTCATGGGTGCGGAATATCCGACTGCCGGTTCCTTGAGGGTGCTGGGACAGCACATCTGCAGGGGACAAGCATCAAGGATCGGGAACCTGCGCAGAATGATCGGGCCGGTTTTTCAGGACTTCAGGCTGATAAAAGGCAGAACTGCCTTGGAAAATGTCATGCTGGGAATGAGATTTCTGGATATCCCTTCCGGCTGCATAAGGGAAAATGCCGGAAATGCGCTGAAAAAGGTGGGTTTGGAGCAAAAAATGCTTTCATTGGTAGAGCACTTGTCCTGGGGTGAATGCCAGAGGGTGGCTATTGCCCGGGCAGTAGCAAGAGAACCGGTATTGATAATAGCAGATGAGCCTACAGGCAATCTGGATAAGAATAATGCCCTAAACATACTGGAATTGCTGAAATCCTTCAGAGATACCAACAGGGCAATAATCATCACTACCCACGCAACCCATTTGATTGAAAGCGAGAAGGATGCAGGGCTTATCCTCATGGATAACGGGACAATGAGCCGCGAAAGAGTGGGGGTGCTTGGATGAAGAATATATTATTCAATACAGGCTATTTCATTAAAGAAACGAAGACAATAATACGTATGAATCTATTGTCTAATATACTGTCTTTTCTCAGCATAGGTTTAATTTTTTTCATTCTTGCCATGATGATTTCCGGTTGGTGGATCAGCAATCAGGTTGTTCTTGCAATACAAGAAGAGGCAGAAATAAGTATATATTTCAGTGATGATTTGGATGCTGCCGGTGCCGACAGGCTGGTCAAAGAGATCAAAAACATTGAGGGAGTATATGAAGCAAGGCTGATTAGTGAAGAGGAAGCATACAGCAGGATGGAAAAAATACTGGGGAAGGAAGCCCATGTTCTGGAGTATTTAGATGAAAATCCTTTCAGTTCCTTTATAGAAGCGAAAATCCAAATAGAAGATATAGGCCTGATACTGAAAAAATTAGACTTGATTGCGGGTATTGAGCATGTGAGAGATAACAGGGAGGTGCTGGAACGTATCCTTGGGATTTCACAGACAATAAAGATGTTGGGATACCTGATTATTACTGCTGCCGGAATATCCACAACGGTTATAATATCACATATTATCAGAACGGGAATTTACGACTGCAGAGAGCAGATAAATACTCTTAGGCTGATGGGAGCACCTGAAGCATTTATCAGTATACCCTTCATGCTGGAAGGACTCCTTCTCACCCTGGGAGGAGGTGTGTTATCCTCAGCCTTGGCAGCATATACATTGAAGTATTTATATACAAAGGCAGCCGGCCCGATAGCCTTCATTCCTTTTCCACCCCTGGAGGCCTTGGCTTCCAACCTTGTTATGCTGATTATGCTTCTGAGTGCCGCATTGGGAGCTGTCGGCGTCTTATTCGGATTGTCATCGGCAAGAAGCTGAACAAATAATTATTATCATTATTTATGCTAATACATGGTATAATTAAAGTATTACAAAGGAGGGAATGCAAATGAGTTTTAAAATGACTGACAAAGTTACATGGGTAGGGAAAATTGACTGGGAGCTAAGGAGGTTTCACGGGGACGAGTATTCAACTCACAGAGGTTCTTCTTACAACTCATATCTTATAAAGGACAAGAAGAATGTACTTATTGACACCGTTTGGGCACCTTTTGCAAAGGAGTTTGTGGAAAACCTTAAAAAGGAGATAGACCTTGATAAAATTGACTACATAATTGCAAATCACAGTGAGATTGACCACAGCGGAGCACTGCCGCTGCTGCTTGCGGAAATACCAAATACTCCCGTATATTGCACAGCTAATGGGGCCAAGATATTAAAAGGGCATTATCATGAGGACTGGAATTTTGTAACGGTAAAAACCGGAGATACCCTTGATATCGGCGAAAACAAGCTTACTTTTGTAGAAGCCAGGATGCTTCACTGGCCGGACAGCATGTTTGTGTACATGTCAGGTGAAAACATATTGTTCAGCAATGACGCTTTCGGACAGCATTATGCCTCGGAGCTGATGTACAATGACCTGGTAGACAATGCTGAATTATATCAGGAAGCAATAAAATACTATGCGAACATATTGACACCTTTCAGTACCTTTGTCACCAAGAAAATCGAAGAGGTTTTGAGCTTCAATCTGCCGGTGAACATAATTGCCCCCAGCCACGGTATAATCTGGAGGGATAATCCGGTCCAGATAATTCAGAAGTATATGGAATGGGCAAAGGACTATCAGGAAAATCAAATTGTAATAGTATATGATACAATGTGGAACGGTACAAGAAGGATGGCTGAAGCTATAGCAGAAGGAATCAAGTCGGCTGATAAGGATGTTGCAGTAAAGCTGTTTAATGCAGCTCATTCCGATAAGAACGATGTGATAACGGAAATATTCAAATCCAAGGCAGTATTGTTCGGTTCTTCCACTGTGAATAAGAGTATTATGCACGCTGTGGGAGGGATGCTGGACATGGTGAAAGGCTTGGGCTTCAAGAATAAGAAAGCAGCAGCCTTCGGCTCATACGGCTGGAGCGGGGAATCGGTCGGCATAATAACGGAAAAATTGAAGGATGCCAAATTTGAAGTAGTAAGCGACGGAATAAAAGAACTGTGGAATCCGGACAAAGATGCAATGAGCAGATGCGTGCAGTTCGGAGCGGATTTTGCAGGGAAGCTGTAACCCGGAACTTTTCACAAAGATGCTGCGTCAAAATTGTGTACGGAAAAATACAGTGTCTTTGAAGGGAGAGTTATATTAATTAAAATGTATAATAAAAAAGCTTTTTTCAGATTTGTTTCAATAGCTATGTCCATTGTTGTGCTTCTGGGTGCAGGATTGCTGGCAGGATGCACATCACCTGCGGAGGATAATACAGGCAGCAAAGCTGAGGATAATAGCCCTCCTGCTGTGAAGGAAAGCAATGAAGATAAGATAATTCCTGAGTTTATGGCATTGGTGGAGGGAAATCCCAAGCCTGATGCAATAATTGAGTTCATGGATAAGAATATCACAGAGGTTTCCGAGGGAAATGCGTCCAAAATGCTTGATGAACTTGAAAAATCCCTGGAAAGCAATTTGCCGGAGCTGGAGGAGAAATATTACAGCACAGCCGTACAAGAAGCTTTGTTCAATGCATACAAACCGGAATTCGATCTGAACAAGCTTGACAGCATTAAAGATGCTGAAGTTAAAAGCCTTATTGAGAAAACCAAGGCTATGGGCTATAAGGTGGAAACTGCGGAAGGCATGTTCTTTCCCATTATTAACTATGAGTTTCTTAAGAGATTCAGTTATTATGCAGGGGAGGACATGAAGGATTATATTGATATAATGGCAGAAGAGAGCAATAAAGTACCTGCAAAGGATGCGGCTCTTGTGATAGGCTGGGATGAGGTAATTGAGAGGGCGTTGGTCCAGGAAGGCTTTATGGCGAAGCATGGCAGCTCTGCCAAGATTGAAAGCATAAAGAAGCTGCAGAAAAAATATATTACTTTCATGCTTTACGGATTGAATAATACTCCTCTTTTCAGCTATGATACAAAATTGATGAATCCTGAAGCAAAAGAAGTATACATCAAAGCTGTAAAAGACAATGCAGACAGTGAGCTGATGAAGCTTCTGGGCGGATATATGGAAATCCTCGAGAAATCGGATTACAAGCTGTCCGAGGAGGCAGATAAATTCAGAAAAAATGCCGAGGGGCAATATTAGCATTCAGACTTGAAACGGTCATTAGTATATGTTAGCATAATAATAACTGAATAGCTTAAGTACTAGGGGGGCTGGTAAGGCCAGCTGAGATAGAGAGCCCGAATCTCTGACCCTTTACCTGATCTGGATAATGCCAGCGTAGGGAAGTAATATGTTTATAACATATAAGCATAAATCCTTATAATGGGGTTTATGCTTTTTCTTTAAATCCCCCTAGTGTAAATCTACATGATATAGGAGGGTTTTTTTATGCAAACTAAAAAGCTTACATTTTCAGCATTGCTTGTGGCAATAGGGACAATAGCGTCCAATTTGGTCTACATACCGGTAGGGGCGGCCAAATGCTTTCCGGTGCAGCATACAATAAATGTATTGTCTGCCGTGATGTTAGGCCCGTGGTATGGCTTGGCCAATGCATTCCTGATTTCCCTGCTGAGGAACATGCTGGGTACAGGCTCCATTTTGGCTTTCCCCGGGAGCATGGTTGGGGCTTTTATAGCCGGGGTTATGTATTTGAAATCCGGCAGGAAGCTGTTTGCCGCAGCCGGAGAAATATTCGGTACGGGTATATTGGGAGGCCTGCTGGCTTTTCCCATAGCCAAATTTGTGATGGGGAATGATGCAGCGGCCTTTTACTTCGTAGTACCTTTTTTAATAAGCACTGTTGGCGGCAGTATGATTGGCTATGCAATTCTGGGAGTGATGGAAAGAAGCCAAATACTGAAGAAAACAGGCATTTAGCGGGAGGAATTGATATGAAAAATGTTTTGACCATAGCAGGCTCGGACAGCTGCGGGGGTGCAGGAATCCAGGCGGATCTGAAAACCTTTTCCGCCCACGGGGTTTACGGAATGAGCGTTATTACTGCAGTAACCGCTCAGAACACACAGGGGGTCCTGGCAGTTCAGGATATTTCAGTTGAATTGATAGAGAAGCAAATAGAAGCAATATTTGAAGATATAAGGGTTGACGGCTTGAAAATCGGAATGGTCTCACAGATAGGCACGATAAATGCCATAGGGGAAGAACTGCGTTACTATAAGCCTTTAAATATTGTCCTGGATCCGGTTATGGTTTCCAAAAGCGGGTATCATCTATTGCAGCAGTCGGCAAAGGAAGCATTAATCAAAAGTTTGGTGCCCCTGGCAACAATTGTCACGCCTAACATTCCGGAAGCGGAAGTACTTACCGGAATGAAAATCGGAAGTATTGAAGAAATGGAACAAGCTTCAAGGCTGATATTTGAAATGGGTCCCCAAAATGTGCTAATTAAAGGAGGCCATCTTGATGATGATGCAACGGATATTCTGTTTGACGGCAGCAAAATCAACTGCCTGAAGGGCAAGAGGATTAACACTAAGAATACTCACGGAACAGGCTGCACCCTTTCGGCGGCTATTGCCTCCAACCTGGCTAAAGGGTATTCTGTTGCAGAAGCTGTTGCATTGGCAAAGGAGTACATTACAATTGCAATCGAAAATTCCCTGTCCATAGGCAAGGGGGTAGGGCCTACAAATCATTTTTACACGTTATACAAGAAAGCGGGTATGACGGATGAATAGGGAGGCGGAGCGGGAATTGGAAATTAAAAGAGAAGCAGCGGAGCTGCTGGCAAAGATAAAAGAATACAGGCCTTTAATCCATCATATAACAAATTATGTTACTATGAATGACAGTGCCAATGCCGTGCTTGCAATAGGAGGCTCTCCCATTATGGCAAAGGACCCCTCGGAGGTTGAAGAGGTGGCGGCAATGTCAAAAGCATTGGTGCTAAATATGGGGACACCAGATAACAATAATTTCAGGTCAATGCTGCTGGCAGGCAAAAAGGCAAAGGAAATAAGGATTCCTGTAATTTTTGATCCGGTTGGTGCCGGAGTTACTTCCTTTCGCAGAGAAATGTGCTATAAGATACTTTCAGATATCAAGCCCGATGTAATCAGGGGGAACATTTCGGAAATCATGTATTTGGCAGGCAAAGAACTCTGTTCTTGCGGAGTAGACTCAAATTGGGATATTGATAATGCTGCGGGGATAGTTCAGGGTTTGGCGAAGGATTTAAATTGCGTGGTTGCTGCCACAGGCAGGATGGATCTGGTTTCAGACGGAAGCACCATTTATATAATAGAAAACGGACACGAAATGCTTTCAAAAATTACCGGAGCGGGATGTATGACTTCATCCCTTGTCGGCACTTTCTGCAGCATGACAGAGAGCTGTTTGGCAGGGGCTGTGGGAGGCACAATGACTATGGGAATTTCAGGACAGCTTGCAAATGCATGTTTAATGCCGAATGAAGGCATAGGAATGTTCAAGGTAAGGCTTTTTGACAGCATGTATAATTTGAACAAGGATATATTTATGAAAGAAGGTGTGGTGTATGCCGGATAAAGGACTGTTGAACTATTCCTTATATCTTATAACCGACAGAAAAGTACTTGGAGGGAAGGAACTGCCCGGCTGCATTGAGGATGCGATAAAGGGCGGAGTGACATTAGTGCAGCTTAGGGAAAAGAATATAAATACTTTTGATTATTATAACCTGGCTTTAAAGGTTAAAAAGCTGGTGAGGAAATACGGAATTCCCA
>DAOLPD010000101.1:0-10856 GCA_035417425.1 Bacillota bacterium | reverse complement strand
CCTTCGGCATTTTTCTTAAAGGCAGGCTGTTAAGCTCTTCGCCGTTTACCACTCTTGTAATTACAGGAAGGTTGTAGTAGATAATATCATTTGCCATATTCTCAATGCGCTCAGCATCATCAATGCTGAAGCTGTCGATGTTGATTTCTATACTTACTATATCCTTTCCCATATGGAAGCTGTCGGTGCTTCCGTTTAAAAGCTTTTCAAAGCATGCCGACAATATATGCTGACCGGTATGCTGCTGCATGAAGTCAAAGCGTCTTGCCCAATTGACAGAGCCTTTTACTTCTGCTGACAGGAGCTTATTATCAACAATATGGAGCAGCTTTCCGTCCTTTTCAATTACTTCCGATACCTTTTCATCATTCAGATATCCCGTGTCCCAGGGCTGCCCGCCTCCAACCGGATAAAACGCGGTCCGGTCCAGTACAATTCCGTATTTGTCTCCATAGGGCAGTGTTTCAATAACTTCTGCCCGGAACTCCGTAAGATAGGGGTCGTCATTATATAATCGTTCAGTTCTCATAATTGCCTCCTTTTCTTAAAGTTTAGCATTCCCGTAAGTTCAGTTCAATAACGCCTTTTGGTTTTTTATCGTATAGGAAAGCATACTTAATGAGACTGCTTTGAATAACGATCTTACCTTCTGCCTCCGCGCTTTCTGAAGTCCTCTTCAATCCTGTCTTTCCAGTCTTTCGATATTTTACGATCAGCTCGCAGACAGCTTACCGTTTCGCTGATTACTTCATAATTAAGCAAAGTGCCATCACTATCCGCATTATAGTTTACCGCTCTGTCTTGCCCTATTCCAAAGCGTTCTGCCGTATCAACAGCATCAATGTTTGCGCCAAGGAATATGAACTCCCAGCCGTGTTTGCTCTTTTGGTGTTCAATCATCCGGCGGACCTTTTCATAGCTGTACTCCCTGCTGGCATTTTCCATACCGTCGGTGGTTATTACGAACATGACATTTTCAGCCCGCTCATCTTCCGTTGTATGCTTATGTACATTTACTATTTTGCTGATGGTTCTTCCTACCGCATCCAACAGCGCAGTAGTGCCTCTCACATAGTACTCTTTTTCTGTTATTGGCTCTATCCCTCTGAGGTTAATACGGTCATGAAGCAATTCATACTTGTCATCAAACAGTACAGTGGTTATTACAGCCTCTCCCTGTTCCTTTTTCTGCTTTTCCAGCATTGCGTTATATCCGCCGATTGTGTCACCTTCCAGGCCGCTCATTGAGCCGCTTCTGTCAAGAATAAATACCAGTTCAGTCAAGCCCTTTTTCATAATAATATCCTCCAATCATTTTTATGATTAAAGGATATCATTCCATATCTATGGATAGGTCGCATGGCAAGCGACAAATTTACTATACCCCCAGCATGCTTTGATCAAATGCAAACAATGCTTCATTTATTTCAAAAATATTATAGTTTTCTTCTTCTATAAAATACTGAATGATTATATCAAATTTGCTGCTGTTGGAAAGTGCATAACCTGACTTAAGCAGTAAGTCTTTGGTTTCATCGAGGTTTAGTTTCAGGGCAATGGCAAAAGCAATTGCAGTAGGCTTGCCTGGCTTATAATTTATATCGTTTCTTATTTTGGAAAACAGCTTCCGGTCAATATTGGCCTTTTTGTAGGTTTCCGCATCTGTCATGCCTTTTTCATCGATTAGACGCAGTAACATCTGCGAGAACGTTTCATCCATATTTTTTACTACTTCATCAAGGCTGCGTTTATGTTTTTTTGCCGGAGCAGGTTCTTCCGCAAAAATATGTCCGGTTGCTTCCGAATAAATATTTCTTACTTGGTATGCTTCCTCATATATGTCTCTGCGGTTAAAGGGTTGTTCTTCTATGTACTTATCATCAATGTATTGCGTAATGGATGAAAACAGCTTCTCAGACAGCATAAATGCCGCCTTATCATAGACAACAATATATACTGTCATTTCATTGCTTAAGAGGAATTCTCCTATAACCGATATGGCTGTTTTGAATGCTTTATCTTTGGGATACCCATAGGCACCCGACGATATCAGCGGAAAGGCAATACTTTCAAGATTATACTCTTTTGCCAATGCCAAGGAATTTCTATAACAATCTGCAAGCAGTTTTTCCTCATTGGCATTACCCCCGCGCCAAACCGGGCCGACTGTGTGGATTACATACTTTGCAGGCAGTCTGTACCCTTTTGTGATTTTAGCCTGTCCTGTTTTACAGCCTCCGAGGGTGCGGCATTCCTCAAGCAGTTCCGGTCCCGCGGCCCGATGGATTGCCCCGTCAACCCCTCCTCCTCCCAGTAAGGATGCGTTGGCTGCGTTAACGATTGCATCTGCATGAACTTTTGTTATGTCATTACGGATTATTTCCAGTGGCATAAGCTCGCCCCCTTGATTATATAAATTAATCCAAAAGCATTTCTGCTTTTGTCAATACATCTCTTGCACTTCCTTCTATCACTATGTCAAATTGACTGCAATTGCTGCCTGTATCTAAGTTGATATAAGCCTTTTTCCCTTTGCATAATTCCGGCAGTTGGTTTACCGGATATACCTGAAGACTTGTTCCTATGACAATTGCAAGATCCGCTTTACTGATTGCACTTGTTGCATTATCCAGTGCTTCATACGGAAGGGATTCTCCGAAGAGCACAACATTCGGCCTGAGTTTCCCTTTGCATTTTGCACACGGCTTCTTTTCCAAAAAGTCCTTTAATTCTGCTGCATTGTTGCAGTCCTCGCATCTGATGGTCCTGATATTTCCATGCAATTCATATACGTTGCGGCTTCCCGCCTCCTGATGAAACCGGTCAACATTTTGTGTTGCAATGCAATGTACCAGGCCCCTGTTCTCCCATTCAGCCAATACTTTATGACCTTCATGGGGCTTACAGCCTTCAAGTGTGTTTATCCTCATGATATAGAAGTCTCTGAACAGCTCATATTGGTTTTCCAATGCATATCTTGAAGCAACGGTTGCAGGATCAATATTTCTCCACCACCCGCCTGCCGAACGGAAGTCCGGGATGCCGCTCTCGGTTGACATGCCGGCTCCGGTCAAAACCACAGTGTATTTTGACTGCTTCATCCATGATGCAAGCAGGCTTAATTTTTTGCTATCCATAGGAAAGCCCTCCTTTATCACTTATCCGGCTTTGGAATTATTACACCATGCATTATCCTGTACTTCAATTATATATGCTTTTTAAATAAAGTAAAACCAAAAAACCTGCAAAGCCCAAAGCATTGCAGGCCGCTTCTTTTTTGTGGGACAAGGGTGGCGCCTGTTGGTACAAATCATATTATGTAGTGAAAGGAGGGGTGAGTATATGAACATTAGCGAAACATTAGTGGTACCGATTATAGTTTCATTAACACAGCTTGCCAAAGAGCTTGGAATGCCCAAAAAGTTCTGTGCTCTGGCAGCTGTCGTTATCGGAGTTATTATAGGTGTTTTTTTTCTTGAGCCCCAATGCATAAAAACAGGGGTTTTCAAGGGAATAGTATATGGGCTTTCTGCATCAGGGCTTTATTCCGGCACAAAAAATACCATAGAACAGGTAAACGGCAAAAATGTAAAGAAAAAGAAAAAATAGAGAATTCAAATTACAGAAGTATATATTTATCTTTCTGAGGTTAAATTAAACTCAGGAGGTGAATTGCATGGGAAATACCACACCTAAGAATGATCAGCAGAGAAGGTCGACTGGTACCGGAGTAATTGGTTTCATTGTCAGATTCGTAGTAGCTGCAATTGTACTTATGGTTACAGCTTATTTTGTTCCCGGCTTCAAAATGAGAGGAGGCTTCAGTACGGCACTTATTGCTGCTCTGGTAATAGCGGCAGCTGATTTTCTGATCGAAAAGCTTTTCAAATTTGATGCATCTCCTTTGGGAAGAGGCATCTCAGGCTTCCTGGTTTCGGCAGCGGTAATATATTTTACTCAATACCTGGTGCAGGGAATGGAAGTAAGTTTATTGGGGGCAGTAATAGGAGCATTGGTAATCGGCCTTGTTGATACAGTGTTGCCCACCAGATTTATGTAGTATTGCAAATAGCTGCTTATGGCAGCTATTTTATTTTTATTGTATTGAATAGTGAAAAATGTAATCCCGCAGAAGGATATTCAAAATTTTGGTAGAAATTATACAAATCTACAAAATTTTGTAATGGGCGTGGGGTTATGGCGGGCTTTGCATTTTCCTTCTTTTTCGGTATATTGGCTGCGAGTATTATTCTACCCGGTATTGCGATTATATTGGTTAGTTTTTTATTGGCAGGAGCGGCAGCGTTTATAAACAGAAAAAGCAAACCAAATCTTAAGGCAGTATTTATGCTTTTGATTTTCCTCGGAGGCATGGCGGATTACAGCCTTCTCTATGGAACAGAGAGCAAACTGGATGCATTTGACGGGAGAACTGCAGTCTATGAGTGCCTGATTACGGATAATCCCGCGGAAAGGGGGAAATATCTGCAGTATCCGGCCAGAATCATTTCGGTCCGATATGAGGGAAAGCACTATAATTTCTCCGAGAAGATTTTCCTGAAAATTGATGCAGAGACGGTATTCAAGTTCGGGGATAAGGTGTCTGTCCAAGGCCAATGTTCCGATATAGCCGGAATAAGGAATCCGGGAGACTTCGACTTTAAATTGTATTATAAGAGCAAAGGGATAAAAAAGCAGATAACAGCCGACAGAGCGGTCCTGCTGAAGGAGGATTGCGCAGGAGTATTAAAGGCCATGCTGTATTATTCAAAGGAAAAGGTCAGGAGCATTATTAATGAAGCATTGCCTAAGGAGGAGGCGGCAGTGCTCACCGGGATCATTACCGGTGATAAGACCGAAATTGATGAGGATATGAAAGAAGCATATATGAAAACAGGGCTGTCCCACATACTTTCGGTTTCCGGCCTTCATGTCGGTTTTCTGATGATGCTTCTTACATATTTTTTTATGCCTTTCAAGCTGGATAAGAGGCTTCAAGGAGCTGTCATCCTATTAATAATAGTATATTATGTGCTTTTGATAGGGGCCCCTCTTCCATCTGTGAGGGCGGCTATCATGCTTGCAGTCCTGATGGCCGGTAAGGCAGCAGGGCGGGAGTATGACCTTTTGGCATCAGTTTCCTTTGCATTTATGATAATGCTTGCATTTAAACCTTTGGCAATACATGATACGGGATTTATAATATCCTTTGCTGCGATGTATTCCATTGCCCTGCTTTATCCGGCAGTATACGGCATATTGCGGTGCATACCTGCGGCAATAAGAGATCCGGCGGCTTTGTCCATATCAGTATGGCTCGGGCTTGCTCCTGTTCTGGCACACTATTTTAACTATATTTCCATTATAAGCATCATAATAAATATTGTTGCAATACCGCTGTCCTTCATTATTACAGTTACGGGCTTCATAGGGGTTTTTGCTGGAATTGTATCAAATACTTTGGCATTGTACATATTTTCTGTGGATTACTATTTTATTAACCTTCTTTCCTTTATGATTCGAAAAGCTGCTGAGCTTCCCGCCGCAGGCTTTTATATCCCAAGGCTGCCCATATATATCCATGCTTTGTACTATGCAGGTATCGGGATGTTTATAGGGTTTTGCAAGACGGCCTTTTTCAGGGTATACATGCGCCGGCTTGCTTTGTCATACCTGCTTGCAGCTGTTATTGCAATTTCTGTCTATAACCTGCCCTCAGGAAAATTGAGAATGGTATTCTTTGATGTAGGCCAGGGAGACAGCTGCTGCATCATTACACCTCAGAAAAAGGCAGTGCTGATTGATGGGGGCGGTTCTTCAAGGAATGGGGATTATTACTATGACGTTGGAGGAAAGATAACTTTTCCGGCACTTCTGCACCAGGGAATATGGAGCATAGATACCGTTATCGTATCCCATCTGCATGATGACCATATGGAGGGGCTTCTGAAAGTTTTAGAAGGCTATAAGGTAAAAAATATGATTCTGCCCCGGGTTTCGGCGGGTACTGGTGAAATATCGGGAAGCAGCGGTGCGCTGCTTGATATGTGCAGAAAAAAGGGAATAAAAATCCATAGGCTGGGAGCGGGAGATCAGATAAGTCTTGGGGATGAAGTAAAGATTGATTTTTTGCATCCAGGAAAAGCCGCAGAAGCCGATGAGAATGAAAACTCTCTGGTGGGGGTTCTGTATTATGGAGATTTCAGCGCACTTTTTACAGGGGACATAGGAAAGGACACGGAAGGCCTGCTTCAGGCTGAAGCTATAAAGTCTGTTGTGATGAAAGTGCCTCACCACGGAAGCGGAAGATCCTCCTCGGAAGAATTTCTTGAGAGAGTCAGGCCAAGGGTCAGTGTGATATCAGTAGGCAGCAACAATTACGGACATCCTTCTCCGGATACCCTGGAAAGATTGGCTGACACCGGATGCCTTGTATACAGAACGGATGGGAATGGAGGGGTAACAATAGTAACAGACGGAAAAAGTATGAAGGTAAATACTGTGAAGCAGTGACAGTTGATGGCTTATATATTATAATTAAATAAATACTGTTGGAACGGCATGGTGATGAAAATATGGGCTACAGACAGCTTATGAACGATATTAAGAACAACTGCATCAAACCGGTATATCTCATTTTCGGCAATGAGGCCTATCTCATGGACAAAGGCAGAGAGGCCCTGAAAAATGCAGTGGTGACCTCCTTACCGGAGCTTAATCATACCCGGCTGGAGGGGGAGAAGCTTGAAGCCGATGAGCTCTCAGCCGCCTGCAGGACTTTTCCCTTTGGCACCGAGAAAAGGTTAGTAGAGGTTAGGAATCCGGAGATACTGAGGAGCAAGGGCAGAGGCAGGGAGGAAGATGAAAATGGGGATGAGGATGAGAAGGCTTCTGCTCCGGGGAAGGATGCACAGCCCTTTATTGATGTGCTGCAAAACCTTGATGACACTGTTTGCCTTTTGCTGCTTTCCTATGGAGGTATTAATAAAAAAAGAAAAAAACTTCTCGATGAGGTGAAAAAGCATGGAGCGGTTTTGGAATTCAACAGGATAGAAAGAGACGAGCTGGCTCAATGGATAAAGAAAGTCCTCGGAAAGAGCGGCAAGAATATCAGCACCAAAGAACTGAATCATTTCATCAATATTACCGGCTATCTTGATAAGAACGGGAGTAAAACCCTTTATGATATAGAGAATGAAATAAAAAAACTGACAGGCTTTATGGGAAATTCAACGGAGGTCACTTTAGAGCATATTGAGGCGATTGTTCCAAGGAACATAGAAAATGACATCTTCAAGCTTATTAATGCATGTTATGAAAAAGATGCCGACCGCAGCCTCAGGATTTACAATGATTTGCTGCTTGAGGGGGAGACCACTGTAGGAGTATTGGCTCTCCTGTCAAGTCAGGTAAAGAATATGCTGAAAGTGTATGAGCTTTATGAGAAAAAATATGACAGGAGAAGTATATCGGAAAAGCTTAAGCTTCATGAATATACGGTGAAGCTTTGCATACAGTATGGTTCATCAATAAAAAGGCAGGCACTTCAGTCTGCTTTCAGGAAGTGCCTGGATACTGACCTGAGTATAAAGTCAGGCGGTATGGGAGACCGGCTGGCGATGGAAATGCTGCTTGCGGGATTATTTGAGTAAAACAAAAGGGGTGCTGCTAACTACTTATTAAGTAGTTTTGCGGCACCCGAAGTTTTTCAGATATTAAGCTATATCCTTTATCTTTTTTGATAATCTGGATTTTTTCCTTGCTGCTGTATTCTTATGAAGTGTACCTTTAGCAACTGCTTTGTCAATAAGACTTGCAACCTTCCTGTACAATTCTTTAGCTTCACTCATATTTCCGCTTTTTATGGAATCTTCAAACCTTCTTATTGAAGTTTTCAAGGAGGAAACAATTATTCTATTTCTTCTTGTCTTGAAATTCGCTACTTTTATTCTTTTTAAAGCTGATTTAATATTTGCCAAATCCTTCACCTCCTTCAAAATTCAATTGACAAAAGGTATTCTATCATATTAACCAAAAAAATGCAAGAGTATTGTATTGAGCTTTTTTGTGCCGATTTATAGATTATTTATATAAGTTTACCCGCTTTAAAATTAATTATGAACAGAGCCGCATTTTGTATAAAAACAGCAGGTAAGGCGCAAACTTCAATTATTATGCTAATAAAAAACTTTACAGATTTTTGGAGGGAATGCCGTGGCCGGAATAAGAACAGATTTGGCTATTGAAGCAAGGGAATTTTATAACAAGCAGGAAAACAGGCAAGATATCCCTGGAGTGGTTGTGGATGTGGACAAAGATGAGAATTACACCGTAACCAGGGTTAAGGTTGTTGAAGATGTCGGCGCAAGAATCATAGGAAAGCCCAAAGGAAATTATATTACCATTGAAGTGCCCAAGCTGAGGGAAAATGACAGGGATCTCCAGGATAAAGTGGGGAAGGTTCTGGCGGAAGAAGTAGCAAGATTGGTGAACCTTAATGATCAATCAGTGATAATGGTGGTAGGACTGGGAAATTGGAATGTAACTCCCGACGCACTGGGGCCGAGGGTGGTGGAGCACCTGCTGGTAACTCGGCATATTAAGGAATACGTTCCCGATCAGATCGACGAGGGAGTAAGGTCAGTTTGTGCTATTGCCCCCGGGGTGCTTGGGATTACAGGGATAGAGACCAGTGAAATAATAAGAGGCATAGTGGATAAAGTGAAACCTGACCTGGTAATAGCCATTGATGCCTTAGCTTCAAGGAAAATGGAAAGGATAAGCACCACAATACAGCTTGCGGATTCAGGCATAAACCCGGGATCCGGAGTCGGGAACAACAGGAAGGAACTCAGCCGGGAGAGCATGGGGGTGCCTGTCATAGCCATAGGGGTTCCAACAGTTGTAGATGCTGCGACAATGGCCAGCGACACCATAGATATGGTGATAGATACTCTTATTAATGAATCTCCTGAAAGCGGAGAATTTTACAATATGCTTAAGAACATGGATAAAACAGAGAAGCATAAGCTGATAGACGAAGTGATCTCCCCGTATATAGGTAACCTTATGGTCACTCCCAAGGAAATTGACAGGCTTATAGACGACATCGCGATAGTGATAGCCAGCGGGCTGAATATTGCACTGCACCCAAATGTAGATCAGGAAGAAATGGACAGGTATCTGAACTAAAAAAGTGCGTCGCGAGACGCATTTTTTATTAGTATATGGCATATATGTGTATACAGACAGGTCCAATTTTTAGCCGGGTTCAAAAGGCGGGCGGAAAAGAGGTGGGGTGTTTGAACAAGAAATGGCTGTTTGCGCTTTTTCTGGCACTGACAGCTGCAGCATCGTTTTTATTCCTGAAATGGTTATATTCACCTGATTCATATTTAAGCAAATATAATATCAGCTCAACCGGCTCTGCAGAGGTTTTCAATTATGACATTAAAAAGAGGCTCAAGCTTGAAGAATACTCCAATAACTTTTACATACAGCTGTTAAACACTGTAATGACGGGTGCCAAGGCAAATTATGAGATTGAATACGGCTGCCCCATGCCCGGGCTTTTTGAGTCTGCTGCAAGCAGCATCACCGACGGTCTGCATACCGACGCCGGCAACCCCATAACTTACCTGAACTTTGCCTTTACAGCTTTCAGTCAATATGACCCGTCGCTGTTTTCATATGCCGAAACCGGCAGCAGTGCGGCAGCTCCTAATATTACCGACTTTGAGAATGCGCCTCAGGGAGCTATTTATTTCAGCGAGGAAGATGAATATAAAGCTGAGATACCTGCAGAAACCCCGGCATCACAAATTGCGGAGGAAACTGTCGCCGCCCCCGGTAAAATAGCATTGAACAGCAAATCCCCGCAGATACTCGTTTATCATTCTCATTCCACAGAAAGCTACATGCCTAATACTGCAGGGAATTATCATACCCAGAATGACAAGTACAATGTTATAGCTGTTGGAAGCACATTTGCCAAAGAGCTGCAGGAAAAATACAAATACAAGGTTCTCCATGACAAGACCAAGCATGATAAAGAGTCCTATGCGTATTCTTATGCAAATTCCCTTCAGACTATAAAAAACAGCATCAATAAATACAAGTCCCTAAAGGTAATCCTGGATTTGCACAGGGATGCCTTTGATGCGGAGAAAGCTACATTTGCTGAGAAAACAGCCAAAAAATCCGAATACACCACTTCAATAAACGGAAAAAGGGCTGCGAGGATAATGCTTGTAATAGCAAAAGAGAATCCAAACTACGCAGAACTGGAAAAGTTTGCAGTATATATAAAGAAAAAGATGGATAAACTATATCCTGGATTATTCTACAAAATCGATATAAAAAGCAGAGGCAAGTACAATCTCTATTTCAGCAATCATTCAATGCTGGTAGAGATAGGGTGCATGCTTAATACTATTGAAGAAGCCCAATATTCCGCAGAGCTTTTTGCCAGGGTTATGGGGGAAGTAATAAACGACCTGAAGGAATAGATGCAGATGGACAAGAGAATTGATAAAAAGAAACAGAGGACGGAAGCATTAAAAAATAAGCTGAAGAAGGTTCTGGGGATATTCTTCTGCATAATCCTGCTGATTTTTTCAGTCAGCATTGCAGATATGTCAGCCAGAAGAATGATTATGTGCAATGATGATAAATATGCAATAGCAGTTTCTTTGCAGGAAGAAAGCATGCTGAGAGTAGACATTGCCGGTGAAAAGCTCATGATAAATATAGAACCTGTCGTCAGGATTTTCAATTATATTTACGACAATTCCAGGAAACACTGTGAAAGTATTGTGAAAAATGTAAAAGCAAAACTTAAGGAATAATTTGAGGAC
>DAOLPD010000100.1:0-10888 GCA_035417425.1 Bacillota bacterium | reverse complement strand
ATGCTCCCATTGTTTTCTCGGTGTCATTTTTCTGCTTTTCTATCAGAAGCCTTAATGTGTCTTCCGCATTCCTGCTTACCATTTCAATAAGCTTTTGCTTTTCTCCCCTCCGGGGGACAACAAGCTTGACCCGGCCTCCCTTTTTATCGCTGAGCCATCTCTCAATAATATTTATCTCGTCAATTTCTTCCTGAAGTATTATTTCTCTTGGTATAAGCGCATCCGACCCGTAGTACTGTTTAATAAAGCTGCTTAATATCTCCTTTGAGTCACTAAGCTTGGTATCCTCAATAAGAAAATGCTCTCTGCCGATAAGCTTTCCTCCTCTTACAAAGAAAACCTGTATGCAGGATTCCGATTCATTCAGCGCAAAGGCTATTATGTCCTGGTCTATAAGTGCTGAAGATATTACTTTCTGCTTTTCCGCAATCTTTATCAGAGAGTTCATATTATCCCTGATTTCGGCTGCCTTCTCAAAATCCAGATTATCTGCCGCTTGATGCATTTTGTCCTCCAGCTGTTTCAATACCTCCTCCTGCTTGCCCTCAAGCATCATTATTACTGAGTCAATAAGCTCCCTGTATTGTTCCTTGCTGACATTTCCCTGACATGGGCCTATACATTTCTTTATATGATAGTTGAGGCAGGGCCTTTCCTTTCCGATTGCCCTGCTTATGTTTTTGCTGCAATATCTTATGGGAAAAAGGCCTTTCAGGAGGTCAATGGTTCTGTTTACTGCGGTAACATCGGTATAAGGGCCGAAATACTTTGCTCCGTCCTTCTTTATCTCTCTCACAATAAGCAGTCTTGGATAATCTTCTTTTACTGTAATCTTAATATAGGGATACTGCTTGTCATCCTTAAGCATTACATTATACTTAGGCCTGTGTTTTTTTATAAAGTTACATTCAAGTATAAGGGCTTCCAGCTCTGAATCGGTTATTATGTATTCCAGGTCTGTAATCCTCTCAACCATTGCGGCGACCTTGGGATGCTGATTCTTTGAGTTCTGGAAATACTGCCTTACCCTGTTCTTCAGGTTTATTGCCTTTCCAATATATATAATCTCATTATATTCGTCACGCATTATATAAACTCCGGGTTTTTCCGGGAGATTTTTCAGTTTGTCTTCCAATGAAATCATAAGTGTATTCCTCCGGTTTTGAATAGTGTATGCTTCTATTATACTACAAGTTTGCTGAAATAAAACGAGGCAAAAAGATGTCCCCCGCTTTTGAGACACGGGTGGAGACACGGGGACGTTTCTCCTGTCCCACTGAAAGTGAGACAAGCGAAACGTCCCCGTGCCCCATGTCCTTTTATAATGATTGTTTGAATTATCCGGCAATTATGCTACTATTGATTTAGGACTTAATATCATATCGGCTTCTGGTCTGTTTTAAACGAGCGGAGGAGGAGATTCATATGTTCTACGGTCGTATAAAGAGATTCCTGAAGATACTGCTATCTGCAATGCTTGTTCTGTCTATGATAAGCGGCTGCAGCGCATCGAAAACAACGACGCCCACCGGTAAAACACCGGGAAGCCTTAATGTGGAATTCACGGAGGAAACTACGGTACCATCCGGCCTGAAGCTCCCTGATCTGGGAGCCGCAAGTTTCACCGTGGACACCGGAAACAAAGTCTCCGGCGCCGTTCCTCTTGCCGGAGACGCGCTGACGCTTGAGCTGACGGACAACGCAGGTCTTCATTGGACCCTTAAGGTTCCGGCCGGCGCTGTCAAATGGCCGGAGACAATAACAATGACCGCCCTTACGGATGTACGGAGCAGCGATATCCCCGGAAAACTCGCGGGTGTGATGCTGGAGCCCGACGGGCTGCGGTTCGATGCCCCCGCCCAATTGACCGTCTCCGGCAGCGCGCCGGGGGGCAGCGCTATTTTTCTGAGCGGCAACGCAAACGGTTCGTCAGTCACCTTCGCTATGCCCGGCGACAAACCAAACAGCACTCTCGTCACCCATTTCAGCACTTTGCTCCTCAATTGGGGGGATGAAGACCCTGATTTTGAAGCCATCCGGGAGAGAGGGGTCGAGATGTACAAGACGTTGGCCCAAATGGCGAGGGAAATGCTCAAGGAAAAGATTAAGTTGCCGGTACCGCCTTCGCTGTCGCCGCACTGTGTCGGTCAGGCGGAGAAGGAAGCCAACAGCAAAAAGCTTGCGGAATTTGAGAATGCGTTCAATAATCCCGAAATGCCGCTTCTCGAGTATATGCTGTCGATAAGAACGCAGCTTCAGCTGTCCGGCAGCAGCTATATTGATTCTGCTGCGGAAAACGGATTGATGCAGCGCATGGTATCCAAGGCTGACGCGCTGATTTCAAAATACGGCGATGACGCGGAAAAGCTGACGGCTATCGCGTCGGCTGTCATGAAGACAGCGTATAATGCCTCATTTGAGGGAGGCGCCGAAAATGATGCCGCTCCGCTCCTGACGAAGCTTGGAGAACTCTATGTAAAAGCCATCGACAAGTTTTTTCTTAAGCTGACGAAGGAGCATGACTACCGTTACGTGGAGGCAATCGTGGATGCGCTGCGGGTGGCACACCTGCTGGGGGCCGGTGCACACATTTCTTACGAGGAACTGGCGGAGCGCCTTGAAAAGGCGCTGCACTTCGACGTGAAAATCACTTATACATGCCAGATCGTAACAGCAAAAAATATCTTGGAGGCCTCGTTCCCGATTGAGAGCAATACCCTGGGCCAACAGCTTGAGTTGAAGGGCAGCGGTACGGGAAGCCTGATATACTACTTGGATTCAGGCGATGAACGGATCACAGCGGACGCCCCGGATTTTACCGTTCAGCTGTCTGTTACGGACTTTATGCCATGCGAAGGCACAGCGGCCATCACCCTTGACGGATTCACTCCCGAATATGAAACTTATTACAACGAAAAGGGAATACCCATGCTGAAATTTCCCGTTCTGCGGGGCAACTGGAGTAATCTGTTTTATGATTATAGGCGGTTCGACCCCGTCAGCGAGTCCGGTTTCTATAAGTTCCCCGTCGCGCTGAACGTGGGCAAGGCGTACGCCGTGGAGGAAACCATTCAGGTATCGGATGGGGAAGGCGGGACCGGAAACCTGGAGTTCAGGCTGGAGCACACACCTCAGGAATAAAGTAAAAGGACACGGGGACGCAAGGACATGGGGACGTTTCGCGTGTCTCACTTTCGGTGAGACAGGAGAAACGTCCCCGTGTCCCGCTCTAATTTCTATCCCATTATTACCTCAATATCATGAGTCAATTCATCGTCAAACATCGGTATTAGATTGCCTGCAGCATCCTTCCCGTCTATTTCCACACTTTTTATCCCTTTGCTGACATGCTTAGGATTTTTCACGCTTATATTATATACTGCATTTCTGAATTTTCTTATGACTTTGAAGCCATCCCATTCTTCGGGTATGCACGGGTCAATTATTAACCCTTCAAAGTCAGGCCTTATGCCCAGAATCCATTTTGTAACTGCTTCGTAATTCCATGCGGCAGTTCCGGTCAGCCAGGAATTCTTTGCCTCCCCTGGGTTTTTCGCATCTTTGCCGGCAATCATCTGTGCATATACATAAGGCTCCATCTTGTGGATATCACTTATATCTTCAATATATGCGGGAGCAATTTTCGAATAGTATTCAAAAGCCCTGCTGCCCCTGCCCACCCTTGTTTCGGCAATCATAATCCACGGATTGTTGTGGCAGAACACTCCTGCGTTTTCCTTCAATCCCGGGGGATAAGAAGATATCTCTCCCAGATTGAGCTTATATTCACTGTAGGCAGGATCCTGAAGCACCAAACCGTACCTGGTGTTCAGCCTTTCGTGAACCGAGTCCAGTGCCTTCAGTGCCATGCCGTTCTCCAGCCCTATTCCCGCCATTATACATAAGCCCTGAGGTTCAATAAACAATTGTCCTTCTTCATTCTCAGCACTTCCCACTTTATTGCCGAAATAATCATAAGCCCTGAGGAACCAATTTTCATCACAGCCATACTTCATAATGCTGTCGCGCATTTTATTCACTTGCTCTTCTATGCCGGATGCTTGCGCATCGTATCCCAGCAGCCTGCAGAGCCTTCCGAATTCCCTGCCGACATATACAAACAACCCCCCAATGAATACCGATTCGGCAGTCTTTCCATTTCTGTTGCAGCAGGTCTGAAAGGATTCATCCGGGTTTATGGAAAAACAGTTCAGATTCAGGCAGTCATTCCAGTCAGCCCTACCTATTAAAGGCAGTCCGTGAGGCCCCAGGTTTTTCAGCGTATAATCAAGTGCCTTCTCCAAATGTTCCTTCAATGTGCCCAGCTTATTTGCGTCGCAATTGTAGGGGGTTTTTTCGTCAAGTATCGAATAGTCCCCCGTTTCTTTGATATATGATAATGTAGATAATATCATCCATAAGGGGTCATCATTGAACTTTCCGCCTATCTCATTATTTCCTTTTCCCGTAAGAGGCTGGTACTGGTGATACGCCCCTCCGTCCTCAAGCATTGTCCCTGAAAGCTCCAATATCCTCGACCTTGCTTTATCCGGAATCATATGCACGAATCCCAGGACATCCTGATTGGAGTCCCTGAAGCCTATACCTCTTCCTATTCCGGTTTCAAAGTAGGAAGCACTTCTGGATAAATTGAAGGTTATCATGCATTGGTAGGGATTCCAAATATTCACCATCCTGTTCAGCTTCTCTTCGCTGCTGAACAGCTGATATCCGGACAGCAGCCCATCCCAATGCTTCCTTAGTTCCTTAAAGGCTCTTCCCACAGAACTGTCATCCTTATATTTTCCTATAAGCTCATATGCCTTTGACTTGTTTATCCGCCCTTTAGACTCCCATTTTTCGTACTCCCCGTTCTCCCCATAGCCCAGTATAAAAAGAAGTGTTGTCTGCTCACCGGGCTTGAGCTTTATCCTGATTTCATGGGAAGCAATGGGATTCCATCCCTCTGCAATGGAATTCCGCGATTTCCCTTCAAGCACTGCCTGAGGCTCATGAAGTCCGTTGTACCGCCCAAGGAAAGAGTCCCTGTCGGTATCAAAGCCGTCAATTTTCCTGTTCACGCTATAGAAGGAGTAGTGGTTCCTCCGCTCCCTGTAATCAGTCTTATGGAATATTGTGCTTCCCTCCACCTCAACCGCACCGGTATTGAAGGTACGCTGATAGTTTGTCATATCATCATAAGCATTCCACAAACAGAACTCAATAAAGGAAAACAACGTGATTTCCTTATCCTCTTTCCCTCTGTTCACCAAACGAAGATGATGCAGCTCAGCGTTGTCCTTAAGTGGTACAAAATACAGCACTTCACTTTCAAGCTTATTCTGAAGGCATTTTATTTTTGTGTATCCCAGACCATGCCTGCATTCGAAGCTTTCAGCATCATTCTTGACCGGCATCCAGGTCAGTGAGTAAACCTTTCCCGAGTCATTGACATACAGATACCTTCCCCCATTATCCCACGGAATGCTGTTGTACCTGTATCTGGTAAGCCTTCTGAGCCTTGCATCCTTATAGAAGCAGTAGCCTCCCGCCGTATTTGAAATGAGTGAGAAAAAACAATCCTGGCCCAAATAATTTATCCAGGGGAAGGGAGTCTTTGGTGTATTTATGACATACTCCCTGTTCAAGTCATCAAAATATCCGAATTTCATCTGTCTTCCTCCGTCACAAAAAGGTCTCTTCCCATTAAAACTTCAATATTATGCGGCCTATAATCCCTGAATAACGGCAGCACATTTCCGCTTAATTCTTTTCCATCCACCCATATTGCCCTTATTCCTTTGGAAACACCCTCAGGATTCCTTACTCTAATATCATATATCGAACCTCTGAAGTGCTTCCTGATCTTGAATTCCTTCCATGCCCTTGGTATGCAGGGATCGATTGTTATGCCCTTATAGTGGGGCCGAACTCCCAATATATACTTGACGGCTGCCTGATAGACCCATGAAGCTGTACCTGAAAGCCAGCTGTTTCTTGCCAGGCCGAACTGCGGGTGCTCATCGCCCAGTATATTCTGGGGATAGCAGTAAGGCTCGCATTGGTATTCATCTATACACCCATTCTTGCAGGCAGGGTTTATCTGGCTATAGTATTCATATGCCCTGTCGCCGTTTCCGACCATTGTTTCAGCTATCATTACCCAGGGATTGCTGTGGAGGAATATTCCCCCGTTCTCCTTTGTCCCGGGCGGATATGTGGTAATTCCGCCTTTTTCCGGGTCATAGCCTTTGTAGCCCGGATAACTTAGTTTTATTCCGTTTCTGGTATTCAATATGCTTCTTACCGAGTCAAGGGATTTTAAAGCCCTGTCTTCACCGGCAAAACCGGATATGACTGCCCAGGATTGGGCATTTGCATATATTTGCCCTGAGCTGTTCACTTTAGAGCCTATAGGCTTTCCTTCATGGTCAAAATAGCTGATATACCATTCTCCGTCCCAGCTGCAGCTGTTCACACGCTCCCGCATCCTTTTATAATGACCCCGGTATACTTCCTTCAGCTTTTCATTTCCGAGGAAATCCATAAGCTCTATCATCTCAGAAAGACACTTTCCGTACAGACTGGCAGTAAAAACCGATTCAGCTCCCGCAGGGAGATTTACAGTATCGTTCCAATCTGCAAAACCCAGAAGGGGCAATCCTTGTTTTCCCAAGTCATTTCCGGTAAATCCGACTGCTCTTTCCAGATGTTCAAGCACGGTGCCTTCCTCAATCGGCATCCCGTCTTTGTCCTTTTCATAAAAAGGCACTGTTTTATTGAGAAAATCCATATTCCCGGTTTCCTTGAGATAGGCACAGACAGCAAGTACTATCCACAGATGGTCATCACTGTAATACTTGGGCCTATCCTCATAATCCCTTGAGTCTCCTTCGTTTGCAATCATTGTGGCAGGATTGAACTGATGCATTGCAGAGCCATTCCTTTTCTGCACTCGGAGAAGCTTTTCTATCAGCTCTCTGCCTTCTTCAGGAGCATTATCCATTATCCCCATTACATCCTGGGCGCTGTCCCTGAAGCCTATTCCCCTGGCACCATAGCCAAGCTGATAAAGAGACAGGTACCTGGACCAGTTTTTTGTGATATAGCACTGCCTCGGGTTGTGTATGTTCAGCATGGTATTCATAGCTTTATCAGGAGTTTCCACCTGCAGCTTCGACAGATACCCTTCCCAGAAGCATTTCAATTTTTCAAATTCCTCATTGACCTTTTCTTCACTTCTGAAGCTTTCTATATTCTCTTTTTCTTCTTTAATGCTCCTGCACTGTCCGAGCTGAGTGATGATCCGGCCGGAACCGCCCGGCTCCAATATGCCGAGATGATGCATCATCGCAGCTATATTATCGCCCCTAAGGGCTTCATGGTTCCCCAGTTCGCTGTTATTAAGGCTCCCCGGGCTCTCCCAGGTGCCGTATTCGTTATCCCCGAGAAAATATCTTCTGTCAGTTTCATAGGAAGATGCTGCATGGTTCGAAGTAAAGTAGTTGATTCTTGTGTCCTTATTCATATATGCATATTGTATAAGTGTCCTGTATCCCCTCTGTTCCTCAATGCATTCCGAACGCATTGTCTGAGGCACCCAATCGGCGTTAATAAGCTGTTTCAGCGCTTCAAAATGAGAATACTCAATTACCGGTATGACATCAAGCTCCACAGGTACTGCCCTAAGATTGGTTATCCTGATGTCCCTTATCTCCCTGTTTTCTCCCAAAGGTACAAAAACAAGCACCTCTGTCCTTATATCGTAGAATTCCGATACAATCCTTGTATAGCCTAATCCCACATGGCACTCGTACATCTGATATTGATCCAGGGTAGGCACAAAATACGGCGAAAACAAGGTATATGCATTTTTACCCCTTATCCTTACATACAGCGTTTCCCCCTTAAATTCCGACGCCGGAAGCTGCGGTATATACTTTGTTATCCTGTTCACTGCAGGGTCTCCCTTGCATATCAAGGCTCCTCCCGTATGGTCGATAAATCCTCCGAAGTCCAGGCTGCCGATATAATTTATCCATTTTACGGGAGTTCTTGGATCAGTAATGACATATTCCCTGTTAATATCATTAAAATACCCATACTGCATAACAATTCTCCTTTTATTGCAACACCCCCGGCTGTCATACAGCTCCGGGGCGGTATTTTTCCATAATTCTGCCGACTACCAAATAGATAGCAAAAGCAGTAAAGCTGATAAAAACCAAAAGGAACAATCCGGGTACCGTTCTTGCAATTAATGCCGCGGCAGCAATAATCGCCAGGGTTCCGAAGCAAGAGAACGCATGCTTTATCCCCAATACCCAGGAAGCTTTTATTATTCCCATGGTACTTGATTCATACCTTGAAAGCAGGGGAAAAACAAAAACCGTAATAATTACCACTTGAACCAATACCGGCAGCTGAACTGCCAGCATCAACCCTCCCATGGAGCCATAGTTCTCCAGGAAGCTTAGGTTGGTGTATATCATGACATATGCCGCACATAGTATCATCCATATGCAGGTAGCCTGCTTGAAATTCTCCCTGAAGCTTTTATAAAAGTCCTTGATTTCATGCACTTCTTCTTTTCTTACGATTTTTCCTATAACGTAGTACAAAGCAGTAGTAGATGCTCCCACTGTCACCAGCGGTATGCTTGTTATGCACCAGAGCAGGTTAAGTATAACCATCTGGTATACTGCCGTCATTATTTTATAAATGATTCCTTCGGTATTGAACAGCCATTTCATAAATACCGCTCCTTCCCGGACTTCTTATATGTTTGGGGTTTATTGTCAGGATTTGCTTAAGGCCAATGCTCCGCTGGAGCATCAGCCTTAAGCTTAAGAGTGCTTACTGTATCAGTCTATTTCTTTCCCATCTTTACAGCCCATTCATTAAGCTGCTTCTGCTTTTCAGCTATTATTTTGTCAATTCCTGCTGCCTTCAGCTCTTCAATGAACTTAGGCACGTTTACTTCCGGATCAATTGAGCCTGTTTCAAGGGCCGGTACATATTTATCCCACAGGTTGTTCACTGCTGCAATTTCATTTTTTACCGGTGAGGGGTCAAAGTTAAAGCCCAGGGTTTGAGTTCCCGCAGCCTGCTTATTGAATTCCTCGAACTGCTCCCACTTCTTGGGATCCTCATTATCATACAGGTAATTGATGAACTGGTTGCCTAACACCCAGCCTATACCCGGATTGTACTTCTTCTGATCCGGGCCGGCCTTTATTATGTTGTCACTGACTTTAACGTAGTGCTTGCCTTCGATGCCGAAGTTTATAAGGTTGTTCAGGTATGGGTCTGTGTTAAATAGTTCAAGGAACATCAGAGCCCTTTCGGGATTCTTTGATGTACTTGAGATAGCCTGCATTGAACCCATTGTATCCCTGCTTGAAATCACAGGAGGAGTTATATATACCTGTACCCAGTCAAAGCCATGCGTAAGGGACATCTCTGCATCTTTTCCCGGCTTCAGGGATTTTGTTGCGGCAAATATTTTGCCTGCAGCTTCATCGGCATTGTAGTCGGTTACTGTAGCAGCATCCTTTCTGATATAGCCTGCAAGGAAGAATTTCCTCATGGTCTTAAGGAGTGCCATGGTTTCCGGTTTTTCAAACTCATTGAATACCACAAGGTCCTTTGAATCGTTGTATACAACTCCGGGGCACTTGTCATCTCCTATAACATCCCAGTCCAAAAGCTTATAGGGCGATTCGCCGTCCAATGCTTCAAGCCCGTATACGTTGGGTTCTTTTTCCTTGATTACCTTAAGCATCGGCTCCAGATCTTCAAGGGACTTTATTGTTGACAGGTCAAAGCCGTATTTGTCTACAAGGTCCTTTTTGATTATGAAACCCCAGGAGTGAGCCTTTTCCTTGTTTGCGGGTATAGCGTAGTTAATTCCCTCAATCTGGGAGCCTGCAAGGAAATCTTCGCCCAGCATGGCCTTTGTCCTCGGAGCATACTTGCCCAGTAGATCCTTTTCGTCATTCAAAGGAACAAAAGCGCCTTTTACGGCATTCTGCATGTAGTTGTTTGCCCAGGCTGCAGTAAAGCATATGTCAAATTCCTGCCTTGAGGCAATCATCTGCCTCAGCTTGTCGTCATACTCTGCTCCCCACTGATAGCACTGCAGTTTTACAGTAGCATTGATCTTGTCCTTGATATACTCGTTGATCTTTTCCTCGATTAGGGCCACATCTTCCTGCTGGCCATTACCTATGAAGTACCATTTCAGTTCAACAGGTTCCAGTGCGGTTGCCGAACCCGCTTCAGCCGGCTCGGATGCAGGAGCTGCAGCCTGCTTTGCACAGCCTGCCAGGCTGGTAAGCACAAGTACCAGCACCAGCGTAAGACATAGAAGTTTTCTGGTTTTAAACATACTCTTCTCCCCTTTAACAATTTTTTATATGCTTGCCTTTTTAGGCATAAGCCCTTTTTATTAACCCTTGATTGATCCGATGGTAAGGCCCTCCACAAAATACTTCTGGAAGAAGGGGTAGGCCAATATTATGGGTCCTATTGCAATTACAGCCATAGCCATTCTTGCTGTCTGGGTCGGCAGATTGGCCATGATCTGGGTTGCATTGTTTATAGAGCCTGCATTATTCGAAAGGTATATTATCGCTTTATCCACCCTGTACATCAGGTATTGAAGGTTGAAAAGCTTCTCGTTGTTTATGAAGAGCAGTGGTGCATACCAGTCGTTCCAATAAGTGAGTAAATTGAAAAGCCCTATTGTTGCCAATACAGGTTTGGCAAGGGGAAGCACTATCCATACAAAGGTCTGGAACTCACCGGCTCCGTCAATCCTTGCAGCTTCAATTATCCCATCCGGTATGGTGGTCATAAAGAAGGTCCTCATAATCAGCACATAAAG
>DAOLPD010000099.1:0-10898 GCA_035417425.1 Bacillota bacterium | reverse complement strand
CTGCCGGCTTCACGAACTTTTTACCAAAGCCATATCAGAGGCCTGTTGCCAAAATGCATAAAAGTGTGCCCTGCTATACTATACAAGCTCTTGCTTGGTTATGCAAACTATAGCTATGTCGCATTCTTTTTCTATTATGCTATAATAATTTTAGTTGAAGTAAAATATCAAAAATTTTGATCCGGAGGGCATATGTACAAGGATATAAAGGCTGTAATATTTGATGTGGACGGTACACTGATTGATTCCATGTGGATATGGAAGCAGGTGGATATTGAATTCCTGGGGAAAAGGGGGATTGCACTTCCCGAAAGGCTGCAAATGGAGATAGAAGGAATGAGCTATTCCGAAACTGCTGTTTATTTCAAGGAGAGGTTCAACCTTCCCGAATCCCTTGAGGAGATAAAGGAAGAATGGCGGCTTATGGCAGAGGACTATTACAAATGTCATATCCAGTTGAAAAGCGGTGCAAAGGAGTTCTTAAAGCTGCTTTATGATAAGGGTTTGACATTAGGCATAGCTACCAGCAATTCCAGGGAGCTTGTAGACTGTATGCTTGCGAATCACGGGATAAGAAAGTACTTTTCCAATATCAGAACTTCCTGTGAGGTTGAGAAAGGAAAGCCGTATCCCGATGTATACCTGAAGGTGGCTGAGGATATGGGAATTGATCCATGCCGTTGCCTTGTATTCGAGGATACCCTTTCCGGGGTAATGGCAGCAAAGTCGGCGGGAATGAGGGTATTTGCCATGGCAGATGAAATATCCCTCGAGTCAAAGGATAAACTGATAGAGTTGGCAGAAGGATATATCCACAGTTTTAATGAAGTAATGGGGTATTTCGCATGAAAGAACAATAATTTGTTCTTTTTTTGCGCCTTTGAAGTATTGATAGAAGTTGATTCGTATTAATACATAGATGGGCAGGGAAAGGAAGGTGATGGGTATTGCGGGACGAAGAAGTGGTTTCGTACATAGTAAAAGGCAAGACTGAGTTATTCTCCGTGATAATTGACAGATACCAATCAAAGGTATTTTCCACCGCCTTTCACTATACCCATGACCACGAGGAAGCAAGGGATTTGACACAGGAAATATTCATAAAGCTTTACAACAACCTGCAGAAATACAAGGGCAAAGCCTCTTTCTCCACCTGGCTTTACAGAATTGCAGTGAACCGGTGTATCGACTGGGCAAGGAAAAAGAAGCTGCAAACGGTATCAGCCATCTGCGACGGCAGCGAAGAGGAGCTGGATATTTACGATACTATAGCAGACAGCGGCGGAGGGCCTGAAGAAGACTTGATAAAGCAGGAGAATGCAGTTTACCTGAGAAAGCTTGTGGAAAGCCTTCTGGAAATTTATAAGACCGTAATTATACTTTATTATTTTGAAGACTTCAGTCCTCAGGAAATATCGGAAATAGTCGGAGTCCCCAAACGTACCATAGAGACCAGGCTTTTCAGGGGAAAGAACCTGTTGAAGCTTAGAACGGAAGAGTTGATTTGTGGAGGTGAACAAAATGTGCTGCAATGAAAATAGAGGAATGCTTCATGAATATGCAGCGGGAAAGCTTAGCGAACTGGAAAGCTATGCTGTGGCAAGGCACCTTAAGTCCTGTGACAGATGCAGAAGAGAACTGGCGGAAATTAAGGCGCTGAAAGTATTCCTGAAGTCAGGTTTTCAGGAAAGTATCATACCGCCAATAGATTTGAAATCCTCCATTATGTCCTCTGTAGATCTCAAAAGGTACAAAAAATCATACAAAAATACCCTTGGGGAAATGGCCAACCTGGGAATGAGCCTTGTTGCAGCAGGTTTGATACTCTTGATTCTGAGTACAGCTCCAAAAGATGGCCTGGTACGTGTACAGAATGAGTTGTATAATACCGGGGGAAACATCACCCAGAGGATCTCTCAACCCTTCAGCTCAATAAATGAGCGAATAGACAAGCTGACAAACAGTATTACTCAGCTGGACGGGATTATGGGCAGGATAGAAAGAGAAAAAGAGGGAGGAAAATAAAATGAATTGTAAATATCATAAAAATTCGGAAGCGAAATTCATCTGCGATAAATGCAAACAGCCGATTTGCGAGGAATGCTCAGTTGATATAAACGGAAATAAGATATGCAGCAGCTGCATTTAAAAGTCGCTGTTCTCAGAAAACAGGCAGTATCAAAAGCCCGGCTTCTTTGAAAATCTTGCATTTTTCTGTTTTGCTGTAGTTCCCGGAGCAGCTCAAATGTATATGGGCCTTTTCAAGAGAGGTTTTCAGCTGATGTTCGGTTTCATTTCGGCTATTGTACTGTTCAGTTACTTGAATACTGAAGGAATGATGCTGCTTGTAATAATACCAACGTGGTTTTTCAGCTTTTTCGACAGCTATGCCATGAGAAGAAGGATCAAAAAAGGAGAAGAAGTAGAAGACAGTGTTATATTTGATTATAACATACTTATAGAGAACAAAAGGATTGTAGGTATGGTAATGCTGTTCCTCGGAATTCTGGGAGTAGTAAATGCCTTTGGACGCTCAGTCTTTCAACTCGTCTTTGGAGGGGATCTCTATTGGTCAATTAGAAGAAGCATAATGCCTATTGCATTGATAGGAGCAGGAGTTTATATGCTTTCGAAATCAAAGAAGAAGGAAGAAGTAAAAAACACTGAGGACATTATAGAAATTGAAGAAGAGAATGAAGAAGAAAATGAAGAAGAAATTGAAGCAGCAGAATAAAACGGCAGACAGATTTTATATAAGTCTGATATAATATATATTAGGATGAAACTCGTAAAATTAAATATTTTGCGGGTTTTTTTCAATAGACGCCGTCAGAAAAGAGGTGGATTTTATGAATTTAATTATTGAAAAAGATGCCATAGCTTATATAAAAAAACATACCAAAGATAGCGCAGTGACCCTATATATACATGCAGCAGGCGGCGGCTGATGTTCAATACATGCTCCGACAGTTCAGTTGGGGAAGCCGGACAAAACCGAAAACTTTGATTTGTATAGTGTTGATGGAGTTGACGCATATATAAAAAAGGGAACCAGGGTTCTCAACGATCAGATTCATATTTTTTTGAGAAAGTTTTTATGGATAAAGGATTTGGCAGTTGACGGAATACGTGTCGATTACTAATAGCCTTTTTTATACATTGACTTATAATGGGCATTTAATTATAATGGAAAATGAACTTCAAAATCAATAATGCGCCCGTAGCTCAGCTGGATAGAGTGGATGACTACGAATCATCAGGTCGCAGGTTCGACTCCTGTCGGGCGCACCATATTTTCCGATTATTAGAAACCTTGAGAAATCAAGGTTTTTGTTTTATACTTAAATTAAACCTCAGTTTATAAAATTAGGACACACAGTCTTCCAGACTTTTCTCAGATTAATCCGTATCAGTTATTGAATACTTTAGAAAGGGGTACTACGATGATCAAGAAAAATTATAAAATGATCGGCATACTGATTTGCATTGCAGCAATCGGATTCGGAGTCTTTTATTTTACCAATATCGCACCCGCCAATAAGCTTTTGTACGAAGTAAGAAATGCCGAAATAAAAGATATTGACTTGAACGAGATTGCTGACGGCAAATATACCGGAGAATTCAGCTATGGCGAAACACGCTGCATGGTTGAGGTCATAGTAAAGGATCACAGGATAGAGGCAATAAATGTTCTGGAATGCGGTACTCCTGAATATGCCAGTAAAGCTGAGGCTGTACTCGATAGTATTATTGATAAGCAGAAAACCAACGTAGATGCAGTATCAGGGGCAACTACGACAAGCAAAGCCCTGCTTAAAGCGGTTGAGTCTGCGTTAAGCAAGTAAATTTACGAATGATTGGATATGTTTTTTATGAGAGGGTTTTTTGATCTTATATTTTGCAAAGATAGTTTTTTCCAATTATTATTGACTTGATAAGATAACAGCGCTATAATATGAATGAATAAAAAAATTATTCATTCGCGAAATGGAGGCAGATTATTTGACAGATAAAAAATCAGATATATTTAATGCCGGAAGAGAGTTGTTCTTCTCCAAAGGCTTCAAAGACACAAATGTTTCAGAAATAGCAAAGCTTGCCGGGATCGGAGTCGGTACCTTTTACAACTACTATTCTTCGAAAGAGGAGCTTTTTCTTGAGGTCTTCCTCAAGGAGAACGAGGATCTGAAAAAGCGCTTGTACGAATCCGTTGATTTGAATGATGATCCTGTTACCTTTGTCACAAAATTTTTGACAAAAAACATAACTGAAATGAATTCAAATCTGATACTGAAGGAATGGTACAACAGGGAGCTCTTCAGTAAATTGGAGCAGTATTTTTATGAACAGGATGGTATGAGCAGTATCGATGAATTAATGAAAAGCGGCAGGTTGGAGTTAGTGAGGCAGTGGAAAGCCGAGGGAAAAATGAGGAATGACATAGATGATGAAATGATATGCGCCATTTTTGATTCTATACCTTATATCGATATTCATAAATATGATATTGGGATTCAGTATTATCCGCAGATTATGTACTATATAACGGAATTCATAATGAAAGGTTTAACTGATTGCCCAAAAAAGGTATAAATACGGGCAATTATTTTTGCTCAAACATGAATGAATATAAAAAATATTCATTCGGACAAGGAGAGGATTGGTAATGAAAAATGTAGTAATCATAGGTTCCGGCCTGGGGGGGCTTACTGCCGGCAACCTTCTCGCAAAGAAGGGACATAAAGTGACAATATTTGAAGCCCACAGCATGCCCGGGGGCTATACCGCCGGATTTTACAGGAAGGGTTATTATTTTGAGAGCGGTACTGTCAGCCTGGAAGCCTCAGCGTCGGTATTCAAGGTGATGGAGGAAATCGGAGTACTTGATAAAATAGATTTTGTAAAGCTGAAAAACCGGTTTTTCTCGGAGGATTTCGACGGAACCCCTGAGAATTTCGATGAGTATAAAAAAATGATCTACGAAGGTTTTCCATCGGATAAAGAAAAGCTGTATATGTTTTTTTCAGATATGGATAAAATAAGCGTCCTTTTTGAGGATGCTGACAAACCTATGCCCTTTCTTTATAACGGACTTGACAGGATAAAATCAATGGTGCCATACATCCTGAGCGGCCCGAAGCTGATGAGACTGGCAAAGCAGTATGGGGATATGACATCATCGGAGCTGGCAGCAAGATATTTTGATAAAGATTCCAAGCTGTTCAGGCTGTATAAAGGGTCCGGATATGCGGATGCACAGGCTTTATTTGTGGCGGGGGGATTATCAGCGATGTTCGAGGACATGTGGACCGTAAAAGACGGTATGCAGTCATGGGCTGATGTTCTCGCAGAAAATTTCAGGGAGCTGGGTGGAGACTTGAAACTGAAATCTTATGTGGATAAGATAATAACAAAAAATGGAGCAGCAGTTGGTGTCTCATGCAATAACACTGTCTATGAAGCAGATTATGTTATTTCTGCGGGGGATTATAAGAAAACCTTCCTGGAGCTTTTGGACGACAAGAGCCTTATTCCCAGGGCTATGCGGGATAAAATAGGCAGTGCTGCAGTGTCGGAGGGATTCTTCACAGTATACCTGGGATTGAACATGCCCAACGAAAAGCTTGGTGAATATATGAAAGCACCCCATGCCTTTATTTGCGACGAAAAACCGGGATGTGACATCTACAATTCCGAAGACGGTGAGTATTTCAGCAAGTCGGCTGTCTCACTTTATTCTCCGTCCATGGTTAATCCCAGACTTGCCCCTGAGGGAAAATCATCATTGATGCTTCAGACCGTCGTGCCGTACCGCTGGATGAATAATTGGGGCGGCGGAGACAGGGAAGTGTATGGACAATTAAAGGAAAAGGCAATGGATGCATTGATAGGCAGTGCATCAAGGATGATTCCCGGTCTGAAGGAGTGCATCGGGTATAAGGATGCGGCAACCCCGCTGACTTACGAAAGATTCACCCGCAATACCGACGGGGCGTCCTCTGCATGGAGCTGGAACCCCAGGAAAAAGTTCTATAACAGCCCCATGAGCTTGAAAATTGATACACCTGTGAAAAACCTTTATATAGGCTCCTGCTGGGCGATGCAGATCGGCGGCATACCCGGTGCCCTTGCAGCCGCCTACCAGTGCGCCAGCAGGATAAGCTGAGATACTCAATAAGTATCGAAGCCGGACATTGAATAATTTCATTGTCCGGTATTTTTATTGTCTGTTTCAAAATAGTCGAAATTTGTGGTAATATAGAAACAAAAGATTTCAGAATTTGTAGTTTAATGGTATAATTTAACTGGGATACACAAAATGTTAAATTTGGCAGGTGAAGCTGATGTATAAAATTGACCGTGAAAGTATGGGGGATGTAAAAAAGTACATATGGTATTACAGAAAGGACAATAACGAGCATGGGCCTTTTACCTACGAGGATATTGTTGAGATGGTCAGGACAGGAGTAATCGGGCCTGAGGACTATGTGCTGAAGTTTGGTAACAGGAAGTTCATCAAGGTATCTGAAGTACAAGGGCTTTCTGAGATACAAGGGCCTCTTGAAGTGCCAGAACCTGTTGAGATGCAAGAACCTTCTAAAGACATTGAGGCTATTGAACAGCATGAGGAAATGAAGGAAGCGGCTCCTGAAACAAAAAAAGAGAAAACAAAAGAGGAGTACCATATTGCATATGACAGCAGAGGCAAATATATTCAGGGGAAGCACAAGAAAGAACCCTTCGGTCAAAAATTACCGGTAATCATAGCTTGCTTTGTAGGTTTATGCTTTATTGTCGTTTTGTGGATACTGTTGTTTTGATTTTTCTAAACCTTGAATTTCAAGGTTTTTTATTCTGGAAAAGGAAGTTGAATAATTCCTGCACTGAATTTAATATTTTGTACAAATAATAGACTATAATAATGATAGAATAATAGTATAATCAGGCATTGGGGGAATTAAAATGGTAAAGAATTATGAGATTTCAGAGGCAATGACAATTAAACTGGATAACCGGCTGCCGGAAATGCCCAAGTTTGTGGAAGGCATCAGAAGGGCGCCGAACAGGGGCTTCACATTGACTCCGGATCAGGCGGAGGTTGCATTGAAAAATGCTCTCAGATATATACCTGAGGAGCTTCATGAAAAGCTTGCTCCCGAGTTTATGGAGGAGCTTATTACAAGGGGAAGAATCTATGGTTATCGCTTCAGGCCGGAAGGAAGGATTTACGGAAAGCCTATAGACGAATACAAAGGTAACTGCATAGAAGGAAAGGCATTTCAGGTTATGATTGACAATAACCTGGACTTCGAAGTGGCTTTATATCCATATGAATTGGTAACCTACGGCGAAACGGGGCAGGTATGCCAGAACTGGATGCAGTACAGACTGATAATGAAATATCTTGAAGTAATGACTGATCATCAGACCCTTGTTGTAGAATCAGGGCATCCCTTAGGGTTGTTTCATTCAAAGCCTACCGATCCCAGGGTGATCATTACCAATGCACTTATGGTAGGAATGTTTGACAACCAGAAGGACTGGCACTATGCTATGCAGATGGGAGTTGCAAACTACGGTCAGATGACAGCAGGGGGCTGGATGTACATCGGACCCCAGGGGATAGTGCATGGAACCTTCAACACAATACTTAATGCGGGAAGGAAAAAGCTCGGAATAGGACCTGATGAGGACCTGAGAGGTTATCTTTTCGTGACTTCGGGACTTGGAGGCATGAGCGGTGCCCAGCCCAAGGCGGCGGAGATAGCAAACGGAGTAGGAATAGTTGCGGAGGTTGATTATTCAAGAATAGAAACAAGACTTAAGCAAGGCTGGATATCCAGAGTTTCCTCTGATCTCAAGGAAGTATTCAGCATAGCAGAGGATTATCTGAAGAAAAAAGAGAAAATATCCATTGCATATCATGGGAATATAGTGGATTTGCTTGAATATGCAGTTGACAATGATAAAAAGATTCATCTTCTGTCGGACCAGACTTCATGCCATGCCGCATATGACGGCGGTTACTGCCCGCAGGGGCTGACCTTTGATGAAAGAACCAGGATGCTTAAAGAAGACAGGGAGCAGTTCTGCAAATTAGTGGATAAGAGCCTGCAGCATCACTTCCAGCTTATCAGGAAGCTGGTGGATAAAGGAACATATTTCTTCGATTACGGCAATTCATTCATGAAAGCGGTTTATGATGCAGGTGCAAAGGAAATAGCAAAGAACGGTGTCGATGAAAAAGACGGATTCATATTCCCTTCATATGTTGAGGATATCATGGGTCCAGAACTTTTCGATTACGGCTATGGGCCTTTCAGGTGGGTGTGCCTGAGCGGAAAGCATGAGGATCTGATAAAGACAGATCACGCAGCAATGGAGTGCATTGACCCTACCAGAAGAGCCCAGGACAGAGACAATTGGGCATGGATAAGAGATGCTGAAAAGAACAAGCTGGTTGTCGGAACCCAGGCAAGAATCCTTTATCAGGATGCATGGGGAAGGACCAAGATAGCGCTCAAATTTAATGAAATGGTCAGAAAAGGAGAAATAGGGCCCGTAATGCTGGGGCGCGACCATCATGATGTAAGCGGAACCGACTCCCCCTTCAGGGAGACTTCCAATATAAAAGACGGAAGCAATATAATGGCAGACATGGCAGTACAGTGTTTCGCAGGAAATGCCGCAAGAGGCATGAGCCTGGTCGCTCTGCACAACGGCGGCGGAGTCGGTATCGGAAAGGCGATAAACGGAGGCTTTGGACTGGTGCTTGACGGAAGCGAACGAATAGATGAAATAATAAAGGAAGCAATGCTTTGGGATGTTATGGGGGGAGTTGCAAGAAGATCCTGGGCAAGAAATGAGAATTCCATAACAACAAGCATTGAATACAACAAATCACAGGAAGGGAAGGACCATATAACGCTGCCCTTCATACCTGATGCTGACTTGATTAAAGAAACTGTGAAAAAGTTTTTGGGGTAACAAACCGTAAAAAGAAGCTGCTGCAGACTCTCGTTTTGCAGCAGCTTTGTTTTTGTTGTTTTTTACACTATTAGCTCATTGTATAATTTTTGCAAAATTTCCTCACCATATTTGTGAGGTGAGAGTATGAAGTTTTTAAGGTATACACATTTGTTTTACTTTTTGGCCACCTGGATTTATGTGTTCATATTCATTAAGCCAAAACGCATCAAGGAACTCATTCCTGTAGCCGTGCTGGGGTTTATTGTCCTGAGTACGGTTGACTTCTATATTGTTTCCCTTGGCTTATACCAGTATAACAAACCGCTGTTCAATATTTTCGGGGCTCCTTTATTTCACTTGCTGTGGGGGGGAGGAGCAGGGATAGTATATATTCACTATATGAAACCGGGGTTTACCCGCAAATTCGTAAATGTAATATTATTTACGATGATTACATTAGCTCTTGAATTTTTATCGGAAAAGGCCGGTGTGGCTCAGCGGCTGGGGCACTATGACTTCCTTCACAGCGCTCTGCTGGATTTTGCCGCGTTGGTGGTGCTGTTATGGATTGCCGAAGGCCTGTACGGCAACAGGATATATAAGACTGGTAAGCAATGATTTAAATTTGTTGCAGATGCCGGAATTCTATGGTACTATTTAAATCAGTCAGTTCGAAACCATCCTGACTTAAAACAAAACTACGGAGGATTAATAAATGAATAAAAGCAGATACCTGGTACATGCAGCATCCATTGCAGCCGTATATGCGGTACTCACTATAGCATTTGCGCCCTTGAGCTATGGACAGATACAGGTTAGGTTTGCAGAGGCGCTGACCATTTTGCCCTTCTTTACTTCTGCTGCCATACCGGGTCTTTTTGTAGGTTGCATAGCAGCAAACTTTTTCGGCCCCGGGGGTATACCTGATGTAGTATTCGGGAGTGCGGCGACTCTTATTGCCGCATATTTATCATACAAATTACCGGTTAAGTGGCTGGTGCCGCTGCCGCCGGTAATTGCAAACGGAGTTATAATCGGATACCTTCTGCATTATCTGTATCAACTGCCTTTGCTGATAACTATAGGCTGGGTAGCATTGGGGGAATTGATATCCTGCTATTTCATAGGATATCCGCTGCTGCTCATTCTTGAGAAATACAGGGACAAGATATTCAAGTAAAAAAAGCTTATCGGATTTGATAAGCTTTTTTATTATTCGTTTAAACCGCCCTGGTTTCGTTTCTGAGCCATGCCTTCTCTTCTTCATTAAGATAAGGGGACAGCTTATTATACACTTCTTTATGATAATTGTTGAGCCAATCCTTCTCCTGTTGTGTCAGAAGGCTTATATCCAGCCCCTCAAGGTCTATGGGGTAGTATGAGATAGTATCGAATTTCAAGTATCTGCCGTATTCATTTTCAAAGTCATCTGTTACAAGCATGGTATTTTCTGTGCGGATCCCGTGCTTGCCCTCCTTATATATTCCGGGCTCGTTGGTCAGTATCATACCCGGCTGAAGTACAATACTATTTATTACAGGAACTCTCCTGAAGCCTTGGGGGCCTTCGTGGACACTGAGAAGGAATCCGACTCCGTGGCCGGTACCGCAGCGGTAGTCCAAGCCCTCCTCCCATATCGGTTTCCTTGCCAATATATCCAGGTGGGTGCAGGTGCAGCCGTATAGGAACCGGGCTGTTGCCAGTCCTATATGGGACTTAAGTACAAGAGTGAAGTCTTTTCTCTGTTCCTGTGTTAATTCCCCCAGCACAATTGTCCTTGTAGTATCGGTTGTGCCGTCAAGGTATTGTCCTCCCGAGTCAATAAGCAGCATACCTTCCTTTTCCAAAGCGTACTCAATTCCGGGAACGGCTTTATAGTGTATTATTGCCGCATGATCCTTAAAGCCTGCAATGGTATCAAAGCTGGG
>DAOLPD010000098.1:0-10931 GCA_035417425.1 Bacillota bacterium | reverse complement strand
TTCATACGATAATTAAGTCACTTTTAGGGTGACATTTTCACAAAGTATTGACAGGTTGAAATTGATAAAGACATGATGGGTGCATACGGCATTACTCTGGAAAATATTTCACAAATTCTTGCTCAAAATAACATAAAAGCACCCGGTGGAAAGCTTACAGATAACCAAAGCGAGATTCTTATAAGAATTGAAGAAGGATTTTCCGGAACTGAAGATCTGGAGAGGCTTAGGATACCTTTGAAGGATGGAAATCATGTGTATTTAAAGGATATTGCAGAAATAAGCCTGTCTTATGACGATCCGGATGCTTCCTACAGGTACAAAGGTAAGGGAGCCATTGCAGTGATGATAACAAAGAGGGCAGACGCCAATACCATAGATGTAGTCGCCGGTGTGAAAGATAAGATGAAGGAACTGGAAGAGGCATACCCCTTTATTAAATTCGCATTAGCCCAGGATGACTCTACTTTTACTTTACAGATGGTAAATAATATGACAAGCAGCGTACTTATATCAATTCTTCTGACAATATTTCTTATTATGCTTTTTATCTCAGCTGTATGCCAGTCACTTGTCGTCAGTATCTCAATGCCTCTTGTATTTTTAATGACACTTGGTATGATGAAACTAACAGGACTGAAACTCGATCTGGTAACCTTGTCAGCGCTGATACTAAGCATAGGCTTCGTAGTTGATGCTTCAATCGTTGTAGTTGAGAACATCATGACTCACTACAAGGATTTCAGGAAAGATATTACTACAGCAACAATAGACGCAACCTCAGAAATAGCAATGCCTACCATAGCGGGGGCACTGACTACTCTGGTTGTCCTGCTTCCTTTGATATTTGTAAAAAGCTTCGTAGGGGCAATGTTTAAACCATTGTCCCTGACATTAATTTATGCAATCTCAGCCTCGATAATAATTGCACTGACTATAATACCGCTGCTTACAGTCCTGTTTGACAAATTTAGCCTTAAGCGGATTGAAAGGCTGATAAGTTTCCTAAGTAAACCTTTTAATAAACTCATGGATTTAATGCTGAGAAGCTATGTAAAGCTCTTAAGGCTTGCCTTGCACAGTAAATTCATAACTATTTTTACAGCTTTGCTTCTCATGTCCATAAGCGGAAGGTTTTTGATGCTTAATGGAATAGAAATGCTCCCCAAGTTTGACAGCGGTGTTTCTTATGCTTCCATAGAAATGGAACCGGGATCTGCTTTGGCCAAAACCGAAGCAGTTGTGAGCAGTATAGAAAAATACCTCTCTAAAGAGAAAAATGTAATAAGCTATGATACACAGATTGGTTTTGAAAAAGATAACAACCTGATAGGTGATTTCGGCGTAATGGGCACCAACCAGGCCTTAATTACGATAAATCTTAATACAAGGAATGAGAGGGAAGAAACCATATGGGAGTTCCAGAAAAGGTTGAGGAGCTATATCTCACATATGCCCGGAATAAAAAACTTTGTTGTTAAGGAGCAGGGAGGAACTGCTGTAACAGGTTCTTCAACACCCCTGAACATAAGAATAAGCGGAGAAGATCCTGTAATTCTATATAAGCTTGCTTCAGAGCTGGAAGAAAAGATAGTAAAGATAAACGGAACAACCAATATCTATAAAAGCTTCCACATGGATAACCGGCAGATAAGTATAACCATGAACCATGCCAGGATCCATGAGCTGGGATTGAACAGTACTGCTATTTCCCGACAAATATACAGTGCGGTTGAAGGAATAAGGATTTCCACAATGGATATGCAGGAAACCAAGGACTTGGATATTTTATTAAAATATCAGGATGAGTTTACCGGTTCACTGGAAAATCTGCTGGATATAAATGTGAATACCCCCGCAGGAATCATGGTACCCTTAAGGGATCTTGCTTCAGTAGAGCTTGAAAGCAGGGCGAATATTATCACAAGAGAAAAAATGGAATATACAATAGAGATTTTAGGCTATACCGATAACAGGGCATTCAGCCACATTGTAAAAGATATAAATGCAATCATCGGCATCTATCCAATGCCAAAAGGATATACTGCGAAAATGTCCGGTGAACAGGAGGAACTGGGAGATGCCATGGGAGATATGATATTTTCGTTGGCATTGGCTGTAGTATTTGTATATCTAATATTGGTGCCTCAGTTCAGATCCTTCATACACCCTGTTACAATTATGAGTGCAGTACCTCTGGTTATTATTGGTGTTGCACCGGCTCTGGGTTTAACGGGAAAGTATTTGTCAATGCCTGTAGTACTGGGATTCATACTCTTGACGGGTACTGTCGTTAATAACTCAATACTTCTGATTGACTTTGCAGTTAGCTTTAGAGAAAAAGGATTTTCTGTGGAAGAAAGCCTGGTTGAAGGAGTAAAGTCCAGGTTCAGGCCTATAATGATGACTGCCCTGTCCGATGTGACCGGCATGCTCCCCTTAGCCATGCAGCTGGCCCTTGGAGCAGAAAGGTTCTCGCCGCTTGCGATTACTGTAACCGGAGGAATAATAGCTGCTACATTGCTGACAATGATTATAATACCTGTTATTTACGCATCCCTTGAAGCAATCAGAGCCGGATTGCCGGGAAAAACAGCAGCTCTTTCCAGGAAGCAGTAACACCGTATCCTTTCTCCGGCATCAAATAATACTGAGTTCTTTCGCCCGGAGGACCGCATCCTTCGCATTGTTTACACCCAGCTTTTGATAAGCCAATTTGGTATGGTATCGGACAGTATTAATAGAAAGGCCTGTCAGTTCAACGACTTCAGCATTTTTATAACCTTTGGACAGTAATTCGATCATATGTTTTTGCTGTGCTGAAAGCTTTACCTGCTTTCGGCCTATGTTGGTAATTATTCCTTTATACCGCTTTGACTGCTCATAAACCGACATGTACACCGCTTTCATATAAGCGCTGCCGGGCATAACCGTTCCATTCCCCATATCAGCCTTTCTTATCAGTTTTTTTAGAACCGGTAAAATCGCATTGCCCTCATCCGCAAATACTCTGATATAACAGTAGGGTTCCATATCCAACAGGGTTTTTCGAAGAAGGGCGGAAGCTTTTGCTTCTCTGTCCGTCAACCGCAGAATAACGACCAGCAGCACGGCGGCTTCAGCCGCATCAAGAAGCCTGTGATAGTCCGTACACAGCTTCCAAAGCTTTTCACAGAGCAATTCCGCTTTTTCATATTCTCCAAGGACAATATAAGCCCTTATAGTTGTAAAATGCAGAAAAATCTTATGCAGCTCAGGATAATAGGATTCGGTAATGAAATAATTTTCAAGCCATTCCTTTGCAGCGTTGCTGTCGCCGTCCAGGAGCTTCAGCTTTGTTTCATATGCTGAGAATACAGGAAGCAAGTACAGCAACTTTTTCGCTTTCAATAAAGCTTCGATTTCTTTCCTGCACCGGGCGGCTTTCTCCTCTTTACCCATTGCATATAGGCAAAAGGCAATCTGCATCCTGGACAGAAATTCGAGTTCAGGTGAAACGGAAGCCGGATTTTCAACCACAAGTGAAAGCGCATCCTGAATCCGGTTTTGGTCATACAGCAGGCCGGCACGTATTCCCGATTCAATGACGGCATACTCACTGCCCAAAAGAGATGAAAACACAAGAGAGAATTCGGCGAAATGCTCCTCAGTGTTCAGCGCATAATGGGAATAATCCCTGTAAGTTCTGTGGAAATAAGGCATGTTATGGCTGATTATTTTCGGAATGTTCACGGGATCTACATCAAGGGGGGCAGCGGCTGCCTGCAATCCTGCAAGCTGTTCCATAAACGTATATCTTTGATCTGCCGAATACACAAAAAGCGAGATTTCGAGCAGAGCTTTGTTCCCCCGGACAATATCGTAAATCCTTTCATACAGCTTGTCCGAATAGAAATACAGCTCTTCGGCATTGCCGAACAAAAGAGCACACCAGGCACAGCTGACATATAAACAAGGATTTTGCTCCAGGGTTTCTGACGGCAGCTTGTTAATAAAATACAATTTGGACATTTCCGAGCTTGATTGAGCGTTGAACTTCATAAAGTGATACAAGGCATCGGCAATCCCCTTGCCGAAGTTACACTTTATATAAAAGCAAAGTGCGTTGAAAAAATCCCCTGAATCAAAATAATAATCTGCCGCCCTCTGATACAAAGCCTGCCGATCTATTTCAGTCTCTTCCGATAACTCCTCCCGCAAGAAATCCAGAAACAAATTATGGTATCTGTATTCGGCCTCCCGACGGCTGAGAAACATATTCTCGCCAAGTAATTGAAGAAGAATCTGCCGGCTTTCCGGATTCTCAGTAATCTGCCGGCAAAGCTCTGCGGAAAATTTATCCACAACAGCGGTCTGCAGCATAAATAAGCACAAGTCCCTGTCAAGCTTATCCCATATTTGTGCCTTGATATATTTGCGCAGAGGATTGCCTGGAGATTTTTCCCCCGGATAAAAGTCTCCGCTCATTGCCAGAGCGTTTACCGCAATAGCCCACCCTTCGGTCAGGGCGCATACTCCTTCAGCCTCCCTCTCGGTGATGAAACGGCCGTAGTTTGCGAAGTGCTGCCGTATCTCATATCCTTTAAATGCCTGCTCATCAGCACCGATACAAGCAATTTTTCCGCTTTCTTTGTATTGGGAAAAGGCCTCCGGCAGCTCGCTGCGGCTTAATACCATAATAGTAAAGGATAACGGAAGCCGTTTAAAAGCATAGATGAGAGACTTAATAATTTCTTTATTGGTAATAAGATGGAAGTCATCCAACACAAGAGCATATTTGCAATCCTCAAAAGAAAGCAGCGAGATGATCTCGATGGTGTATTCAACCGATGATGCACTGAATTCCGGGGCTTTGATCAGTTCCGCCAGGTTTTCCTTATGGGGGACTGCAGAAAAGAGCGCCATACAGAAAACTCGATAAAAGCCTGCCAGTGTGTTATCATATGCATCAAGGCCAATCCAGATGGTTTTGTACTCAGACTCCCTCAGCCACAAAAGGGTAGACACGGTTTTCCCGCTGCCGGCAGGCGCATGTATGTAAATACATCTTTTTTCGCTGGCTTTCCGATAAACATCCATCAGCAGAGCCCGCGGAGCACATATCTCGGGAAGGTTTATCGGAACAAGCTTTTCGGTTTTATATTTCTGAGGGTTCATAAAACACCTCCATATATTATCGTTATACCCATTATTATCATTATACTAAGTATATCAGAATTTACAAAATATTCAATTGAATCAGGCATATATTCCCACATTATTGCCTAGTGTCTCCCAAAATAATTATCAATTATCCCACATCAATGTAGTTTTTTAATCATAAGTACCATATTAAAATTAAATAAAAATACCGGACTTTATTACGGAAAGGAGATGTCAGAAGTGGAGCGGCTTCTTGTCAAAAGCTTTGATTTTTCTGTCCGCATCACAGAGCTGATTAAGTACCTTGAGAGAGAGAATAAAAGCTTTCCTTTGAGCGGGAGGCTGCTTGCATGCGCAACCGGAATAGGTGTATGCATGAAACAGGCCGCATCCGCCGGCAGTATGTCCTTTGAAACCAATCAGAAAGCCATGAACTATGTTTCAGAAGCGGAATACCTGCTGGAACTGATGGAAAAAACAGAATACCTGACTGAAAAGCAAAGCAGGCCTATCCTTGGCGATTGCCGGGGGCTTAAGTCGGCTATTGCAGCTTTTAACATCAAACAGAAAGGGAAGGATTAACATGAGTAAGACAAGTTTTATAGTTGTCTCAATCTTAATCATGGTTTGTTCCGTACTATTCTTGTCTTCATGCTCCTCGGGGGGCTCTGAGGCTCCGGATGTCAAGCCCGAATCGCCGGTGCAATCGCCTGCGACGGAAGCCACAGATCAAAAAACAGCAGAAGCAGAAGCTGTAAATCAAAATACGGCAGCAAAAACTGAAGATCAGAACACAGCAGGGGCAGAAGCTGCGGAGCAAAATGCGGCAGGGGCAGAAGCTGTACCCGACAGCGGCCTGACACTGGAAAAACTTAAGGCGAAGGCGGAAGAGCTTGGATATGAAGTAACATCCATTGAGGGCTATCAGCCTGTGGACAGCATAAAGCCTGAAAACGGCTTCTACGTACACTATTCAGACAGTAACAGCGACGCTTTTATACCGGTGTTTGAATTCGGCAGTCCTGACGATGCCCTGAAATATGCCGAGGGCGTCAACTCGGCGGGGTATAATTTATGCATCGTGAACGGCCGCTTTATCACAATGGCGGGGGCGCAATACGGCATCGTTACAAACGACGCTCAGGCGGACTTCCTTGCCAATTTGCTTGAAAGCGAGGTCATGGCAGCCCCAAAAATTGCCGGCAGCCCTGTCATACCTCCGGCCGGTGATTATGCCGGCGCCTGCAAACAGATTGACAGTATCAGAAATGTGCTTAATACACTCGTAAATAGAACTGTATTGATTCACGATAAGAGCGCCGCGGAAGATAAGAACTTTTCAGCTGCGTTTATCAGCTTTAACATGCTTTCTTCGGGTAATCTTGGGTTTACGGCTACTCTGAGCGAGGACGAAGCCAGCCGCGATGCAATGGCTCAAATGTGGACCTCCTTCGGTGTAACGGACATGAAGATTGAAAGAACCGCCCCGCATACTTACGAACTGACGGGAACCCGGGCGGGAATGGAAACACCGTTTCTGATCCGCTGCATGTTCGCCCCGTCCTCCGGCTCCCTGCGGCTTGCAGAGATGGACGGAGACAGGGCAGTTGAACTGTTTGAATATGTTCCGTTGGGCGGGGACACCTATGCCTTTCAGACAATTAACGAGCGTGCCGTCGTAAAGTATCAGGGGGGCCAGATCACCGACTTTACTTTTTCGCTTTTGAAATCCGGGACTGCTGCATACAGCCCCGACGCAGACGGCATTTATGATAAAACCGGCCTTGACGCGGCGTGGGTAACGGCAGCCGGAGAGGACCTCTTTGAGCAGCTTGTCACCTACGACGGAACGATTCTGAAAATCTACGCCGAAAGTTTCTTTACAGGCAGCCGCATAACAGCGGATATAAATGTGCCTCAAAATCCTTGATGCAAAAATTCCCGAAATTGCGTGAGATTTTATAAAAATAAATATTTAAGGAGGCATCCAAATGAAAAAGAAGTTACTGACATTATTATTAATACTTGCAATGGCTTCGGGTTTTACCTCCCTGTCGACGCTGGCGGCGTCCCCGCCCACAACGATTTCCGCGCCAGAAAACTTCGCTGCCGCCGACTACATGGGCAATTCCGTCTACTGCACCCTGAGCGCGCCGGAGGACTTGCGCAAGCTCATTGTCCAAACGGATGAGGAACGGGGCTACCACATGACGATTATGGCCCAGGTGGATTTCAAAACGGATGGAGGAAGCTGGCATTATTCGCCGGAATGGGACGACAGGGACACCTATTCGAAATACGTGCTGTATTTTTACAATAGTCTGACCGGCGGTGACGGCGGAATATTTCTGGGCGGCCAGTATCTCACTTTCAAAAATATGTTCCCTGAGGAATCAAACATTCCTGTCGAGTCAGGCTTTAACAGCTGGGACTGGTACAAAAGCCACTCCATGACACTGCGGGCACGCTTTGCAATTATATTCGGAGATAACATTGTGTTTTCCGACTGGTCGGAGGAGTATACCCTGTCAAACAGCAGTAAAATGGACTATAAAAAAATTATGAATGAAAACGCACCCACCCTAGTGTCCTCCAAAATTGAAGCGCGGGGCCCGGACAATGTCCCTTGGGTTGTTTTGCAATTGAAGCAGCATCCCGCTGCGGTGCAGAAGTTCAATGCCGCTTCATTCGGCAATATGTGGACGGAAATCTGGCTTCGCAAGCTTGGCGATACCGATTTCATAAATGTCGGCGCTGCACCGTTCTCTAATGAAAGGATCAGCCTTGACATAAGCGCTTACTTTCAGGAAAACCTTGCCAGCTACGATGCACAGGCCTACGAGGTCAAGGTGCGCTACAAAATTGACGAGCGGTCCTACAACCAATCAGGGGTGGCATCGCAGACCTGGCTGTACAGCCCCTTTTCCAATACGCTTTCTTATGGCATGCCCGCGTGGAGTGCGGCTTCCAGCTGGGCTGCAAATGAACTGAAAAAGGCTGATGAATACGGCCTCATTCCCGATATTCTTAAAAATACGGATTTGACAAAGCCCATTACGCGGGAAGAATTCTGCGAACTGGCGCTGGTATTGTACGAAAAGACTACGGGCAAAACTCCCACACCTTACGCCCCCAACCCCTTTACCGATACGACAAATCCGCAGATTCTGAAGGCTTTTGCCTTAGGCATCACAAAAGGTACATCAGCAACCACCTTTGAACCCAATAAAACCATAACCAGGCAGGAGTGCGCAACAATGCTGTTCAGGACGATCAAAGGCATCGTGCCGGAAGCCGACTATTCCATTACCGGTGTGCCTGATTTCCCGGATCAGAAGAATATCGACTCATGGGCGGTTGAAGGCACGAAATATATGTCAAAACTGGGTATCATAAAAGGCGATGATAAAGGCTACTTCATGCCGAAAGCAACGACAACCGCGCAGCAGGCAACTGGCTACGGCACGGCGACAAGGGAGGCAGCGATCCTCATGAGCGTGAGAACTTACGGTGTGATGCCACGATGAGACATGCCTTCCGATATTTAATCATCATTGCCGTCGCAGGATTACTTTTCCTATGCGCATGCAGTCCTCAGGCACAGGCCGGTGAAAATACTTCCCAGGCGTCCTCAGCCTCGGCTCAGCAGGAGGAAACTAATACCGCTTCAAAGGAAGAGGCGGCAGCAGCCTCCGAAGAATCCTCTGCGGAAGTTGAATGCAACTGGACTCTTGAAGTCAGCGATACAGTAACAACACAGCTTAACGGCTACGACTTTAAATGCACCCTTGCGATTATGGCAGTCAAGTTGGGCGGTAAGGATGAACTGGGAACCTACAGAGGGATTGTCACTCTCAATTATCAATATGACATGAAGCAGGGCAATGTTGCCGGCAACGCCGCAGGTGAGGGTCAGGAAATCGACGCCATCATTGAGGTGGTACAATACGAGGAACAGGTGTACAATGAGGCAACAGGGCAGACAGATCTGGCAGAACTTGTACAATATGACGCCATGGCTATAGGCAGCCTGGCCTTGACCGGAAGCGGTGAAGCCGCCGAATCTGCCGAAGGCGCCAGCTGGAGCACAAGTGACAAAAAGACAATTCCGGTACCGTATAGGATGGCAGTAGACGGCGGCAAGGTAACCATTGAGCTTTTTACCATCGCTCCGGGAGTCAAATTCAACGGAATGATTACGGGAACTCCAACTTGAGGAAACATCGCTAATAGGAAAGCCAGCCACTAAATCGTGACTGGCTTTTTGTATTTATTTATTAAAATTAATAACCGCTTTCAGCTGCTTCTTTTACACAAGCCTGGTGCTTCTTGTCCACTTTGTTTGTGTTGTGGGTCCTGCTGTTAAGGAAATGAACATCTACTACTCCGCTCATCCCATTGTTCTTTATCTTGTCAAGATTTGCACCTCTGCCGTAGCCGCCGCTCCTGCTGCTGATATACTTATCTGCCGGGGACTTGTCCACTCCTGCATGAGGCATAGCCGCCATAGAAGCTGCTATCTTACGTCCGTCTACCTCTACAATTATCGGCCTGCGTTCCCAGCTCCAGCCGCCCCAAATTTCTTTGATCTTTTTTGAATCCTCTGCGGTCCTGGCCTCACAGTCAGCATGGTTACCGCCGTATGTACGAACAATATCAAAGGTTTCTCCTGTCCTTACGTCAGTTACCTTTGCTACCGTTCCTCTTTTAAAAATTTCGGATGCCTCAGACCACCAATCCAAAGCCTCTACTTCAGCAGTATATGTCCATTCCGTTTCAAAAAGCGCTTTCCCTGTATCCGGTCCGACAATCCCATCAGCTGTCAGATTGTTATCCTCCTGGAACTTTTTCACCGCTTCTTCAGTAACGTTTCCGAAGTAACCTGTTACTTCCTCGGTAAAATACCCTTTCTCCTTCAGCTGAGACTGAATCTTGGATACTTCTTCACCCTTGCACCCGTTTTTCAGAACATCGGCAAAGGTTACTGAAGTGGTAAAAAGTATAACTACAAGCATAAGTACCAACGATTTGACAATCTTCAATACTGCCTCCCCTTTCTGCTTACGGACTTTAATTAACCCTTATTTGTCCCTCGCTCTTCTGAGGAATATAGCTTGTCTCTATTTTAACAATTTTTTCTTGCCAATTCAATGGTAAAAAAATACAGCGTCATACTACAAATGCACCTAAAGTCCCTGCCATTTCAGGTTGGGCTGATAATTCAGTCGTCTGTTTTACTGATACTTCAATAAGCAACGCCCAAAGGAGAATAATCGACACAAATAATCCCGTATGACTGCCTATAAGCTTCAGGCGATTCGCAAAGGTAGTCACCCCCGGAGCAATCTGCTGCTCTTCGGCTTCCAGCCTGGCAGACTTTATTGTAAGAAAACTGGCTATAACACTTAATACTGACGCTATTATAAGAAAGGTATCCCCTCCAATCACATTTACAATAATGGAGCTTGTAAGGAGCATTCTGCCGGCCAGCTTGGCTTCAGCAGTACCTGCCCTTTCCCGCCCCTCCTGCGGTAGTACGCTCTCTGTATCCATATCCAACTCCTCCCTAGTAACATTATATTATTGTCCATATTCTGTGTGCCTCTTGAATCCTCCATTAGGGCTTTGTTCAATAGAAGAAGAATGCAACGTATCTGAAGTTTGCATAACCCTCCGCAAGAGACAGTATAGTATATCGAGGCACACGGATTATGATTTTGACAGGCCTACTGCAATGCCTTTGGAAAAGTTCTACCGGTGCCAAAAGGCCCTCCATGGCCCGAGACACC
>DAOLPD010000097.1:0-10978 GCA_035417425.1 Bacillota bacterium | reverse complement strand
GTGACATTTTATCACGATAGTTTACAAGGTGACATTATCACACGATAATCACATCATACAAAAAAATCATTGACATTTTGTTACACAGCTAATATAATGATAAAAATATAATTTTTCGACAATGATGGGAAGAGTAGCTTGTAGGATATGCCAAAGCGAGCCGGGATCGGTGCAAGCCCGGTGCTAAGCCTGAAGTGAAGAACAGCCTTGAGTCTCCAACCGAAATCCTTTGGATAGTAGACTTGGACGGAGCCATACCGTTACAGAATGGGCAGTATCGATTTCTGAAATGCATCAGGATATCCGTACTGGCAGAGTGGATTGGAGCATTACTCCAGTCAATCAGGGTGGTACCGCGAATAACCTTTCGTCCCTTATATAGGGATGAAAGGTTTTTATTTTTGCAGCAATAAAAAAGGAGGTATTAAAATGTCAGAAATGTACTCACTAAGCATTAGAGAAACGGAGGTAGCAATTAAGGTAATCAAAGATTTTTTTGAAGCGCAGCTGGCTAAAAAGCTTAATCTTACAAGGGTTTCGGCCCCTCTGTTTGTTGAAAGGGCTACAGGCCTAAATGACAATCTGAACGGAGTTGAACGTCCTGTTTCCTTTGATGCGCTTTCATTGGGAGATGCGGAACTGGAAATTGTGCAGTCTTTGGCCAAGTGGAAGAGGACTGCTCTCGCCAGGTATGGTTTTTTACCGGGAGAAGGGCTGTATACCGACATGAATGCAATAAGAAGAGATGAGGAATTGGACAACCTTCACTCAATTTATGTGGATCAATGGGATTGGGAAAAGATTATCCTTAAGAAGGAAAGGACTCCTGAAACCTTGAAGGATGTGGTAAGAACCATATACAGCGTTTTCAAGGATACCGAGGAGCTCATCTTCAAGCGCTATCCGCAGTTTAAACCAACTTTGCCCGAGGAGATTTTCTTTATTACTTCACAGGAACTGGAAGACATGTATCCTGATAAAAGCCCCAAAGAAAGGGAAAATCTTATTACAAAGGATAAAGGTGCGGTATTCCTTATGCAGATAGGTGCACAGCTGAAATCCGGGATAAGGCATGACGGAAGGGCTCCGGATTATGACGACTGGTCCCTGAACGGGGATATATTGTTCTGGTACCCTGTACTGCAATGTGCCTTTGAACTGTCCTCCATGGGAATACGAGTTGATGAAGAAGCCCTGTTGCATCAGCTGGAAATCTCCGGCTGTACAAGTCGGAAGGAATTACCCTATCACAGTTCCCTGCTGAAGGGTGAGCTTCCTTATACAATAGGCGGAGGTATTGGCCAGTCAAGGATATGCATGTACTTCCTGAAAAAAGCCCATATAGGTGAGGTTCAATCCTCCATATGGCCTGAGAGCATGATATGCCAGTGCGAAAAAAAGAATATAAAGCTTCTCTAAGCTTTATATTCTGCACTTTCCTTTTTTTCGAAAATATTAACCTGAGTCAGCAGCATTCCTGCAAACATCAGAGCGCAGCCTAAATATCCCCTGCCGCCAAGATTTTCACCCAGCAGCAATGCTCCGCCAAGAGCCGCAAAAACCGATTCCATGCTGAGTATTATGGCTGCATGGGAAGGTTTTGCGTGCTTTTGAGCTACTACTTGGAGCGTATATGCTACACCCACGGATAATAGGCCTCCATAAAGTATGGGAATTGCTGCCTGGCCAATTCCGGATATAGCTATATCTTCGAAAATAAGTGCAATTATGATGCTCAATACCGAGCACATTGCAAATTGCACACAGGACAGCTTCAATGCATCGACTTTCTTGGTAAAATGATCAATAACCAATATATGAATAGCCCAGAAGAACGCACCGATAATCTCCAGTAAATCCCCGAATGCTATGGTAAAGTCCTCATTGACGCTTAGAAAATACAGCCCTGAAACAGCCAGAACAACTCCCAGCCAGGTATTTAAACCTATCCGCTGCTTTAAGAAAATACCCAGCAAGGGCACAAGAACTATATACAACCCTGTTATAAAGGCAGCCTTTCCTGCTGTTGTATATGCGAGGCCGGCCTGCTGAAGAGAAGCTCCGAAAAACAAAACTGACCCTGCAATGATTCCCGGTACCAAAGCACTTGCTGCAGCGGTCTTCTCCGGTTGCTCTTCAGTTTTCTTGTTCTTGAAATATATAATCAATGGAACCAGTGAAATACTTCCTAATGCAAACCTCACTCCATTAAAAGTAAATGCCCCTACATACTGCATGCCTACTCTCTGGGCTACAAAGGCAAAACCCCATATGGCCGCAGTAAGCATAAGCAGCATATTGGACTTCATTTCCCGATTATTCATTATTTACTCCCCCTATCATTAGCTCCGCCAATACTATTTTAACTTGTATCAGCCGAAAAAAGCAATTATTATAATTCAAAAGGAAGATCATTCACATCCGTAAAATGTGCGGGCTATTTTTACCGCTTCTCTCGCATCCTTGCCATAGAAATCCGCCCCTATCATTTTTGCATAATCTTCGTTAAGCACCGCTCCCCCTACCATTACTCTTGTATCCGGGCAATAAAGCCTTAGAGCCTTAACGGTATCCTCCATGCTCTTTACTGTGGTGGTCATAAGGGCACTTAAGCCAACCATAAGGGCATTCTCCTCCTGAACCTTTTTCACAATACTTTCTGCGGGGACATCCTTCCCAAGGTCATAAACCTCAAAGCCGTAGTTTTCCAGCAGTATCTTCACAATATTCTTGCCTATGTCATGTATATCCCCCTTGACTGTGGCAATTACAATCTTACCCCTGGAGACCCCTGTAACCTCCCCTGCATTTTTGAGCATGTTGTCCTTTATTACTTCAAATGCTCTTTTAACAGTTTCAGCAGACTGTATAAGCTGCGGCAGGAAAATTTCCCCCGACTCATACTTCTGTCCTACAACGTCAAGGGCCGGTATCAGGAAGGTATCTACAATCTCCAAGCCGTTAATCTCCCTAAGAAGCTTTTTTACCGTTAACACTGCTTCTTCCTTCATTCCGTCTATTATCAACTTTTTCAGACTCTGATTTTCTTCCTTTTCTTTGAACACAGGCTGTTCATTGACCGCAGAGCGGCTGCTGATGTATTCGGCTGCTTCCTTGTCTATATTCCAGAGTACATTATATGCCTTTATTGTATCTGTCATGGCTTCTGCCATCGGGTTCAAAATCGGGGCATCAAGGCCTGCAGTCAAGGCCATGGCTAAAAATGTTCTGTTCAGCAGTTCTCTGTCCGGCAGGCCGAAGGATACGTTGCTTACACCAAGGGTAGTCTTAATCCCCAGCTTCTCCTTTACAAGAGCCACTGCCTTAATTGTCTCCCGGGCCTCCTTCTGCTGGGCTGAGGCAGTAAGCACAAGGCAGTCCACTATAATATCCTCCCTGTCTATACCAAACTCCCCTGCCCTGTTTACTATCTTTTCAGCAATTTTCAGCCGGTCTTCCGCTTTTTCAGGTATTCCGTTTTCATCAAGGGTGAGAGCGACAACCAGACATCCATATTTTTTTGCTATGGGAAATATGGTGTCCATCGTCTTTTTCTCGCCGTTCACTGAGTTTATTATAGGCCTTCCGCTGCAAATCCTGACTGCGGCTTCTATTACATCTGGACTGACACTGTCAATCTGCAGAGGAAGGTTCACTATACCCTGCAGCTCAGACACGGCTCTTACCATCATTGCTTTTTCATCTATTTCCGGCAGTCCCACATTAACATCAAGTATGTGAGCGCCTGCATCCCTCTGTGCAACTGCCTCCCTCAGCAAATAATCCATATCCCCGTTTCGCAGAGCTTCTTTCAATCTTTTTTTACCGGTCGGGTTTATCCTCTCCCCTATTATTTTCGCCTCTTCTCCAAGAATCACGGTTGCAGTCGCCGAACTGGCCGCAGTAAGCTTAACAGCTTCAGGCCTGACAGGCTTCAGCCCTGATACAGCTTTCTTTAATTCTCTGATATGTTCCGGGGTAGTACCGCAGCAGCCTCCAAGTATCGCTGCCCCCATTTTTGCCGTTTCGGCCATATATTGTCCGAACTGCTCAGGGCTTATGTCATAAAAGGTCTTGCCGTCCAAAACAACCGGTAATCCTGCATTAGGCTGCACAATTACAGGCACAGATGAATATTTGAGCACCTGGGCAAGAAGAGGAATTATATCCTTTGGGCCAAGAGAGCAATTAATCCCCAGCGCATCTACCCCCAGATGCGATATAATATTTACCATCGTTAAAGGATCGGCGCCCGTCAGGGTTCTTCCGTCAGGCTGAAAGGTCATGGTACACAATACGGGCAGATGGCTGTTTTCCTTTGCTGCAAGGATAGCTGCCCTTGCTTCGTATATATCCGACATTGTCTCTATCAATATCATGTCCGCCCCTGCAGCCGTTCCCGCAATTACTTGCTCCTTGAAGGCGTCGTAGGCATCCCGGAAGGATAATGTGCCGTATGGCTCCATTAGCTGGCCTATAGGCCCTATATCGTGCGCTGTAAGCTTGCTTCCCGTTGCTTCTTTTGCTATTTTTACAGCACTTTCTATAATTCCACCGCAGCTATAGCCCGAGCCCTTCAGCTTATATCTGTTCGCTCCGAAAGTGTTGGTGGTAATTACATCCGCTCCCGCGGCAATATAGGCTTTATGTATTTCAAGTATCTTTCCGGGATTGCTGATATTCCAGCTTTCAGGCAGCTCTCCGGCTTTCAGCCCATAAGCCTGAAGCATCGTACCCATACCTCCGTCAAATATCAGGAACTCCTTTGATTCAAATATATTACCCATTATTCCACGCCCTTTCTGAAAGAACAATTTCTTCTGCCGCAGCTTTCACAGCTATTTCCTGGTTCATCACTCTTCTCCCGCCGAAGCCCAATAAAGGCCGTTACGGACTTTCTCGGTATCATTATGCTGCTTTCATTTACACTCAGCCCTATCCCCTCATAAGTCTTCAATACCTTTGCCAATTCCTTTTGAATCCCAATAGGAAAATCTCCATATCCGGGGCTGAATCTTGTTGTTGTTTCAAATCCCATGGACTTTGCCACGGTTTCTATTTTCTCCTGAACCGTATCACATATAGATTCCGCTGCTGCTGTTGCACAGGCATCAAATACCAGGGCTTTTGCAATGTCCGTCTTCGAATAAAAGTTTATGCGTTTATCAACTTCAAGCCCCAGAGTCACCGCCATTAATGCACATTTTTCAGAACCGGCAAGATGCCTGCCAATGTCTTCTCCGGCAAGCGTCAATGTAGTCCCTTTCAAGCATAAACCTTCCGCAGAACGCTCTATATCAAAGATTTCATACAAAAAGCTTTCTTTTGATACTCTTGCAACCTCATCAATACAGTCATTCAATAGCTTTTCCGTAGTATGATCGATGTTTTGGCCCCTATAGCCCATATAACGCAGTACTTCTTCTCTGTCTATATACATAACCAGCCCTCCAATTTAATATATGATAAACACAAACCGCCCTAAAAAGCAATAAGCAATTTAAGAAGAGTCATTGACTTATTTATCAAGGTATTATAGAATATTTTCTAACATTGAAAATTTAATAAAACTTATCCAGAGAGGTGGAGGGACTGGCCCTATGAAACCCGACAACCGGAATTCTCATTCGAATTCAACGGTGTCAATTCCTGCAGAATTTATTTCTGATAGATAAGAACAGCATAAGCCATATTCAGGCTGCTTTCTTAATCTGAAAGCAGCCTTTAAATATAGTTTTTTTAATAAATAAAAGGAGAGCAGCTATGAAAATAAAAGAGTTTTTTAAGAACAAGCCAGTCATATCCCTGGAAATATTTCCGCCGAAGCCTGAAACGCCAATAGATACAATATTTGATACCATTGATGCTCTGTCTGATCTTAAACCCGCCTTTATGAGCGTAACTTATGGTGCCGGCGGCAGCAGCAAAGCTAATACGGTTAAAATCGCCGATGCCATCAAGAACAAGTATAACATAGAAGCCCTTGCACACCTTACCTGCATAGGCGCAAAACGGGATGAAATTGACAACATACTTAAGCAGCTTAAAGAATACAATATTGAAAACATAATGGCTTTGAGGGGAGACATCCCTGTGGGTTCGGATCCTGCTTCCTTTGAGAATGCCGAATACAAGTACGCCAAAGACCTGATATCCTATATAAAAGAAAAGGACAGCTTCTGCATCGGCGCTGCCTGCTATCCCGAAGGCCATATCGAGTGCCCTGATATAGTAAAGGATCTGAAGCATTTAAAGCTGAAAGCGGATTCCGGCGCTGACTTTCTGATTACCCAGCTTTTCTTTGATAATAATTTATACTTCTCCTTAATGGAAAAGCTTGATATGCTCGATGTCAATCTTCCGGTCTCAGCCGGCATTATGCCTGTAATAAACAAGAAGCAGATTGAACGCATCACAGGCCTTTGCGGTGCCTCTATTCCCCCAAAGTTTAAGCGTATACTGGACAAATACGGAGATAACCCCGGAGCATTGAAGGAAGCGGGTATAGCCTATGCAACGGAACAGATAATAGACCTGCTGTCCTCCGGTGCAGCCGGAATACATTTATATACTATGAATCGCCCGGAGGTAGCAAGGAAAATCATTTATCCGATAACAAACATCAGAAGCTTTTTCAGTGAAAGCTCAGAGAATTAGAAAAACATCTGCATGGTTTTTACGACAGCTCGAACATGCCTGTATACAGTTGATAGTATTTTCCTCCCTTGGCGATCAGGTCCTCATGATCTCCCCGTTCGATAATCCTTCCGTTTTCCAGGACCATTATGGCATTTGAATTCCGGACGGTGGAGAGCCTATGGGCAATAACAAAAACCGTCCTGCCTTCCATAAGGGTATCCATACCCTTTTCTATCAATGCTTCTGTTCTTGTATCAATTGAGCTTGTTGCTTCATCCAGGATCAAAACAGGAGGATTGGCAACTGCCGCTCTTGCTATGGCGATAAGCTGACGCTGCCCCTGGCTCAGATTGGCACCGTCCGAGGTCAGCATTGTATCATAGCCCTGGGGCAGGTGCATTATAAAAGAATGTGCATTGGCTAGCTTTGCCGCATTTATAACCTCTTCATCAGTCGCATCCAGTTTACCGTAGCGGATGTTCTCCATGACTGTTCCCGTAAACAGGTGTGTATCCTGCAGAACCATTGACAGGGAGCGCCTTAAGTCTGCCTTCCTGATTTTGTTTATGTTTATTCCGTCATATCTGATTTTGCCGTCAGGTACGTCATAAAAGCGGTTTATCAAATTTGTAATGGTGGTTTTTCCGGCGCCTGTGGAGCCTACAAATGCTATTTTCTGGCCCGGCTTTGCATAGAGGCTTATCCCGTCCAATACAGTTTTGTTCTCCTCATAGCCAAAGGTGACATCTTCAAAGCGCACATCCCCTTTAAGTTCACTGTAGGTTATGCTTCCATCCTTGTTAGGCTGCCTCCATGCCCACTTTCCGGTATATCTCTCAGCCTCCTCCAGTTCACCTCTGTCATTCTCCCTTGCATAAACGAGCTCAACAATACCTCCATCCACCTCCGGTTTTTCATCCAGCACTTCGAATATGCGCTCCGCACCTGCCAAAGCAGTCAGTATCGAGCTCATCTGCTGCGAAACCTGGTTCAGCGGCTGTGTGAATGTCCGCGTATACTGCAGAAATGATGCAATGGTTCCTATGTCAATATAACCTTTTATGGACATGATTGCACCCACCGCTGCGGTTAATGAATACAGCATATAGGAAAGGTTTCCGATAATCGGCATTAGTATTCCTGCAAAGGTATGGGCGTTTGCAGCCGCATGGAACAGCTCATTGTTTATTTTATCAAAATCACTCTTTACCGCTTGCTCTCGACTGAAAACCTTTACAACCTTCTGTCCCTCAATCATTTCTTCGATGTAACCGTTAACCCTGCCGATTTCCTTTTGCTGCTTCCTGAAATATTTAGCACTCAAACCGCCTATTTTCTTCATGACAAACAGAATCAGTATGAGCACAAACACCACAAGAACAGTCAATGCAGGGCTGAGCACAACCATCATGGCAAATATCCCAATCACAGTCAGTGCTGATGAGAACAGGTTCGGAATACCATGACTAAGCATTTCCCTAAGAGTATCGATATCGTTAGTATACCGGCTCATCAATTCACCATGGGTATGGGTATCGAAATATTTTATCGGCAAGGATTCCATATGAGCAAATAATTCTGTTCTCAATTTATACAGAGTGCCTGTGGAAATATTCAGCATCAGCCTGTTATATGCATAGGTCCCTGCAACACCAATGGCATATACGGCAGCCAACATGCCTATCATGGAAGCAAAGCCTGTCATATCAGGATCTTTGCTCCCGATATACGGAACAATATATTGATTGATTATTGGTTTAAGGAAATATGTGCCGGCAACGCTTGCTGCTGCACTTACAATAATTGAAACTGCCACGGCAGCAAGCTGCAGCTTATATGCAAATAAATATTTCATAATCCTTTTTAGTGTCTTTCTCGTATCTTTCGGCTTTGCAGCCGGACGTCTCTGAGGTCCAGGCATGGCTTATGCAACTCCTTTCTGCTGTGATTCATATACTTCCCTGTAAATGGAGTTGGCAGCAAGCAGCTCTTCATGAGTACCGATTGCATTAATTTTTCCGTCATCCATTACAATGATTTTGTCAGCATCGCTGACGGAGGTTATCCTCTGGGCTATAATTATTTTTGTGGTATCCTTAAAGTTTTCCCTGAGAGCCTGGCGGATCTTGCTGTCTGTAGCAGTATCAACAGCACTTGTGCTGTCATCCAGTATCAGTATTTTCGGCCTTTTAAGCAGTGCTCTTGCAATGGACAGCCTCTGCTTCTGGCCGCCGGACACATTTACGCCTCCCTGCCCCAAGTATGTCTCGTAGCCTTCAGGAAAGGAAGTTATAAAATCATGTGCCTGTGCTGTTTTACAGGCCTCAATAATTTCAGAATCGGTTGCCGCTTCATTACCCCATCTGAGATTTTCCTTTATAGTCCCCGAAAAAAGAACATTCTTCTGCAATACCACTGCAACTGCGTTTCTCAGCGTATCAAGCCGATAGTCCCGCACATCGTGCCCTCCGACTAAAACCCTTCCCCCAATTACGTCATAAAGACGGGGAATAAGCTGAACAAGGCTGGTCTTGCCGGAACCGGTACCCCCTATGATTCCCACTGTCTCACCGGACTTTATTTCAAAGCTGCAGTCATTCAGAGTAAGATTCTCTTTGTTTTTACTATAGCTGAAGGAAACACTGTCAAAAACTACTGAACCGTCCTCGACCTTCAAATCCTTGCTTCCGCTGCTGTTCCTGATATCAATCTCCTCATCCAGAACTTCAGCTATACGGAATGCAGATGCCCTTGACATGACAACAACTACAAACACAAATGAAATCATCATCAATGACATCATTATCTGTCCCACATAGCTTATAAAACTCATGAATTCACCGGTGAGCAGTGTTCCTCCGATTATCATCCTGCCCCCGAACCACGAAATGGCTATCATGCAGCAGTACATTGCAAATTGCATTATCGGCATATTTAGTATAAGCATTTTTTCCGCCTTCAGCTGTGCTTTTCGAACAGCATCCGCGGCTGCCCTGAATTTTTCGTTTTCATGTTCCTCTCTTATAAAGGCTTTTACGACGCGAATAGCAATCAGATCCTCCTGAACGGATGCATTCATGCTGTCATATTTCTCAAGCATAGCCTTGAACCTGGGATATGCCCTTGTGGCGATAAAATACAGCGCGCCGCCCAAAAAAGCTATGGCTGCAAGAAATATAACAGCCAGGCGGGCGTTTATTACAATTGCCATGACAGTTGCACTAACAAGCATTATAGGCGCACGCACAAGCATCCTTATTGTCATCATGAAAGCCATCTGTACACTGTTTATATCAGTGGTAAGTCTTGTGATAAGAGATGCTGTGCTGAATTTATCAATATTTGCAAAAGAGAACTCCTGTATCTTGTCAAACAGCGTCTTACGAATTCCTTTGGCAAAGCCCATGCTTGCGACAGCCGCAAAACGTCCTGACAGGGCTCCGAATAAAAGTGCAAACAAAGCCATAAGGACCATCAAGGCCCCCATTCTGACAACATAGTCAATATCACTCTTGCTTATACCTACATCAATAATCCTTGCCATAATAAGAGGTATGAATATTTCCAGTATAACCTCCCCTATTACCATCACAGGAGTTAAAACCGCATATTTCTTATAGTTCCCCAAGCATGGCAGCAGTTTTTTCAGCATTATTTGCTTTCTCCTTCCTTACTGCAAAACTCATTTTTATGTATTTGATTTTTCATGGCAAGAATCTCAAACAAGTCTAAATTCCTATCCTTGTCCTGCCCTTCAGAAATGTTGGCAATCAATCTATCAAGATAACCCTTCAATTGAGCCAATTCCGATTCATCAAAGCCTGAAAATATTCTTTTATCAACGGTGTCAAATAATTCACGACACTTTTTTGACATTTCAATACCCTTTTCGGTAATAGTCAGTTTTTTGCTTCTAAGATTTGCATCATCCACAACCTTCTCTATCATCCCCGCCTTTTGCAGCCGTTTAGTTGATATTGCAACCGATGCCGTGGATAAATTCAGGGTGCCTGCAATTTCAACCTGCGAACAGCCATTATGCCTTGCAATGTATTCCAGAATGGGCAGCTGCCCGAAATATAACCCTGCATCAGCGGCCAGCTTCTGAAACAGTATTCGCCTTTTAAAAAATAATAGATCAAATCTTTTAACCAGTTCTATATACTTCATAATATCAATTCCTTTCATGGGATTGTAATATGTATAATTGTTTTACGTTTAACTATTTTATGTATAACTATTATAGTAAGAGAATAAGCTTTTGTCAATAGACTTGCCGCAAGTAGGCAGTGTCAATTTGTTCTCGGTTTTTAAAAAGCAGACTCACCCTTTATGTCTA
>DAOLPD010000096.1:0-11457 GCA_035417425.1 Bacillota bacterium | reverse complement strand
ATCAGCCCCAAGCGAATTCTCAATTTCCATCACATATTCGGGAGTGAAAAAATGCCTGGACCCATCCAAGTGTGATTTGAATTCAACGCCCTCTTCCGATATCTTCCTCAGTTCATTGAGACTGAATACCTGGAATCCGCCGCTGTCGGTAAGAACAGCCCTGTCCCAATTCATGAAACCATGAAGTCCCCCCGCCTTCTCTACCAGCTTATGTCCAGGCCTTATATACAAATGGTATGTATTGCTGAGTATTATCTGCGCTCCGGTTTCCTTCAATTCAAGAGGGGACATAGCCTTTACCGTAGCTTGGGTGCCTACCGGCATGAATACAGGAGTATCAATGATTCCATGGGGGGTATGCAGTTTCCCCAATCTTGCTCCCGTCCTATTATCTTCCTTTATCAGCTCGTATTTTATAGTCAACTACATATACCTCCATTAAAACAGCAGAATGTATTTATCATGATTCATTGTATTTCGCTGCCCATACCCTATGTATAACTCCATCGCTATAGCTCAGCACCTTTAACTCAGCATCTGCAATCCGGTAATATGAACCTTCATGGATATCTCTGCAGGATTGCTTGGATAAATGGCTTATTAAACCGCCTACGGTATCGGCTAGATCTTCAGGTATTTTTACTTCAATTGAGTTATTTATATCAGCTATACTGGCAGAAGCCGGGAAAATATTGATAGCTTCGGTGTCCCTTATATTGCTTACAAACAGGTACTTCTTTATTGCAAAAATACTGGCTATAGAGATTATTCCGAGAAAAAATTCCAGCATATGTGCATTGCTGATCAGCATTTTTCTTGCCACAGCGTAAAGCAAAACCTCTATTACACTGCCGGGCGTATGCCTTACAAGCATGGCCACCATCTCAACCCCTACTACGAGGAGAAGCGTATGCCCTAAAAATTTTTGGAATATATCATAAGTATCAATTGCATTGGTCTGAAATATCATCACAATATATTTCAGAAGGTCTACCATACCAATAACAATTGCTATTGTAATTACTAATGCCAGTATGTTCTCCAGGTACAAAGTCGCGTTAATAAGCCTTTGCTTAATTCGACCTATTTTCATTTAAGCACCCCCAAAATTAAATAATAAGCATCGCATCTCCAAAGCTGAAAAACCTATAGCGTTCTTTTACCGCTTCTTTATATGCCCTCATTATGTTATCCCTTCCCGCCAAAGCACTTACAAGCATAAGCAAAGTAGATTCAGGCAAATGGAAATTTGTTATAAGGCCATCAGTTATTTTAAACTGATACCCGGGATAAATGAAAATGTCCGTCCAACCTTTGTCTTCCTGCAGGCTTCCTTTTTTCTGCATAATTGATTCAAGAGTCCTTGTTGAGGTAGTTCCTGTACATATTATCCTGCCGCCGCTATTCCTTGTGTTGTTAATAATCTCAGCACTCCCCGCTGTCAGTTCATAGTACTCCGAATGCATCTTGTGCTCCTCAATATTTCTTGTCTTAACAGGTCTGAAGGTGCCAAGGCCAACATGAAGAGTCAAGTATGCCATCCTGATCCCTGAGTCTGAAAGCTCCTTTAGCAGTTCTCTCGTAAAATGCAGTCCGGCAGTTGGTGCCGCAGCTGAGCCTTCAAACTTTGAGTACACCGTCTGATACCGTTCCCTGTCTATAAGCTCTTTCTTAATATAAGGGGGTAGAGGGATCTTCCCCAAACGGTCAAGCACTTCCTCGAAGATACCTTCGTAATTGAATTTAACCAGGCGATTACCTCCTTCAAGTATTTCAATTATCTCTCCGGAAAGCTCTCCGTTTCCGAATATGAATTCCGCGCCTAGCTTTGCCCTTTTCCCCGGTCTTACCATCACCTCCCAGATATACTTATCCTTCCGATTAAGCAAAAGGAATTCCATATTTCCCATGCTGCCCTTCTTAGCGCCAAAAAGCCTTGCGGGTATTACTCTTGTATTGTTCACCACCAGGCAGTCTCCCTCATTCAGATAATCTGAAATATCTCTGAAACTGCGATGCACAATTTCTCCGGTGTTTTTATCAAGAACCAGAAGCCTGGACATATCCCTTTCGGGGATCGGCTCCTGTGCGATCAATTCTTCCGGAAGGTCATAGTAAAAATCCCTAAGTTCCATACCGAGCTCTCTTTCTATTGTACTTTTGCGTTCTGATAGTAGTGTTCCAATATTTCCTTATAGTTATAACCTGCTTCAGCCATACCTTTCGCACCATATTGGCTCATTCCCAGGCCATGCCCGTAACCCTTCCCATCAAAGGTATATTTGTCAGGAATCACATTATAGGCCTTAGTACCGTTCATCCCTTTAACGCTTACTTTGTTCCCCGTGCCTTTAACGACTGTTTTTCCCGATGCAGAAACAACATACATATTTGAAGTTCTACCCTTTTCAGAAGAATTAAAAAGGGAACCTCTAACAAAAATATCCGCATCCGTTTTCAAATCGAACCATATACTCTTAAGAAGCCTCGTACCCAATATGCTCCTTATCTTTTCCTTCTCGAAAACTTTTGTATCCTTGGAGCCCTTTACCTCCAGCTTGGTCACTCTCCCGAATTTACTGCACTCCAATATTCTTATATCTCTTATTTCTCCCAGATCTATACCGGATTGAGTGAGCATTTCTTTCAATTCAGCCTTTTTCAGTTCAACAGTCCAATTGTCATGGGGGCTTCCGAGGCTGAATTCATCTTCCACTCCTCTTATATAATCAGTTTTTGTACCCCAGACATTCTCACTGTCTTCAGTGTGTCCTCCGCTGCTTGAGTGGTAAAAAGCGGATATAGGTGCACCATTATATGTAATTACTTTGCCCTTAGTTGCATTAACAGCTTCTGTGGCAGCGCTGTTTTCCTGAGCCAATCCGTTATATGCCTGGCAGTGCTCAGTACTGCACAGGTCGAAGCCATGAGCACCATGCCTTCCCATAGTCACCAGTGCAAAATTCCTTGCTGCCACTGCCTGTGCCTTTAAGGCTTCTATATGCCAGGAAGACGGCATTTCAGAAGGAACAACACTATATAAATAATGGTCAAAAGGAAGTTCATTTATCACTGTGACATCACTTTCTTCAAGGCTTTGCATTATTATGTCTCCCCTGTATTTCTTCCCTTTGTACTGCAGTGAACTGACTTTTCCCTTGACCTCCTTGGGCTTGACCTTTACTTCTTTCTCACTGTTCAATAACAGCATAAGCTTTCCGGTAGTATTGTCAATAATCTGTATTCTCTCCTTGTCAGGATATACAACAGAATAGTTTAAATCACTTGCTTCCCTCTTCATGATCTTTATCTGTTCAAGGCATTCACTTTCATCCAGATACAGCTGTGACCACACCATCCATCCCTTTTCATATGCAAGAAATACGGACTGGGTAATGGATGACACCTGTTTTAAGACTCGCAGGGCGGCTTCTGCATCAGCATACACCCCTCCTATTTGTATATGATACGGACCAACTACTTCACCTTCGTATTTGGCTGCCCGAACATAGTTAATTTCACATTCCTTGCCGTTTATTATGTTATAATATTCATCTCTGCGGACCTTTACGCCGTTAGGGTTTTTCACTTCAAGCAAATTCTTGTATGAGCCATTCTCAAGAACAAGAATATTCATTCCTGTCTCACTTCCAAGAGTAAAAATATTTGCCTGGGATTGTCCAAAGCTCAGGCCGATTCTGATTGTCTCAGGAACTGTAACATCGGCATGCAAAACTGTAAACATAACTGAAGCAATTATCAAGTAGAGTACTGCAAATTTTTTTGACTTCATAAGCACTAACTCCTTTTATCACGCTTTCCTTGTATTATCTGCGAATAAAACTGAATATTATTGTCATTATAATGCTGGCAAGAATACAGGTAACGATGGGAAAGTAAAATGTGAAATTCCCTTTTTTCATATAAATATCTCCGGGAAGCCTCCCGAGGCCTATTCTTCCGCCAAAATACAGCAGTGCCCCGAAGATAACCATTCCAATTCCAAGTACTATTATTATTTTGGCAAAATATTGCAGGTTCATTTTCGACCAGCCTTTCTCCCGGGCATGTATCTGTCCCTTTCGCTGTAAATACAGCCGCAGTAAGGCTGCCTGTACAAGCCCAGCTCCCTGGATTTTTCAACACCTTCTTTGAAGCCTTCCCTGAAATCCTTATACAGGAATTCCTCTCCGTATTTCTTCCCTGCTTCCTCTCCTATCTTCCTGATAAGGTCATGCTTCTGGAAGGGGCTTACCAGAAGTGTAGTGGTAAAAGCATCAAAACGGCCTGATTTTGCAACGGATGCGGCTCTCTCCAACCTTTCGGCATAGCACATAATGCATCGCTGTCCTTCACGGAAAGCTGCATTCCTGAGAAAATCATCCAAATTATATTCATCTATGGTAATCAGCCTGTAACCTGATTTATCAGCAAAATCCCGGGCTGTGTCCAGCCTTTTCTTATACTCCGTATAAGGATGAATATTGGGGTTGTAGAATAACCCTGTTATTTCATGTTCCCGGCTCAGAACCTGATAAGGATAAACGGCACATGGGCCGCAGCACATATGCAGCAGCAGCTTCAATACTCTCACTCCTGATTAATCTTTTTTTATTCCGAAATGCCTGTATGCGGAATTTGTTGCAACCCTTCCTCTTGGTGTCCTGTTTATAAATCCGACTTGAAGAAGATACGGCTCGTAAACATCCTCAATAGTACCGCTGTCTTCACCTATGGACGCTGCAAGGGTATCCAAGCCTACCGGTCCGCCGTCGAATTTGTTGATAATTGTAAGCATCATCTTTTTATCAATGTCATCAAGCCCCATGTCGTCTATTTCAAGAAGCTTCAATGCCTTGTCGGCCGTTTCTTTGTCAATGACTCCGGAAGCTTTGACCTGGGCAAAATCCCTTACCCGCTTCAGCAGCCTGTTGGCAACTCTTGGAGTACCTCTGGACCTTCTTGCTATCTCAAAGGCTCCGGCTTCATCCGTTTCTATCTTCAGTATCCTTGCAGACCTTTTAACTATCTTGTAAAGCTCTTCATCTGTATAATATTCCAGCCTGCAGATTACTCCAAACCTATCTCTCAGAGGTGCGGTAACCATGCCGGCTCTGGTGGTAGCACCGATCATAGTAAATCTCGGCAGATCAAGCCTGATTGAACGGGCGCTGGGTCCCTTTCCTATTATTATATCCAGAGCGTAATCTTCCATGGCAGGATACAGTATCTCTTCTACACTTCTGTTCAGCCTGTGTATTTCATCGATAAAAAGTACATCATTATTATCAAGATTCGTAAGGATTGCTGCCAGGTCTCCGGGCTTCTCTATGGCAGGTCCGGAGGTGATTCTTATGTTTACACCCAGTTCATTGGAAATAATATTGGCAAGAGTTGTTTTTCCAAGTCCCGGAGGTCCGTAAAGCAGGACATGATCCAAGGTTTCCTTCCTCTTATTCGCTGCTTGTATGAAAATGCTGATTTTCTCTTTGGCAACGGACTGTCCTATGTATTCTTCAAGGGATTTGGGCCTCAGGCTGGTATCAATCTCTGTATCATCTTCTATTATCTTTGGGGTTATCAATCTGTCTTCCATTGTATTTCCTCACTTTTATCAATTCACTATCACTTCATTGTTCCAAGCTGCCTTAATGCTTCCTTAATCAAGATATCGATAGGTTTGTTCTTATCCTTTAGCTTCATCACCGCATTTGCCGCTATAGAATAATTATATCCTAAAGCGGTCAAAGCTTCAATTACTTGGGATATCTCATCGCTTCCGCCGAAAACCTCGATTCCTCCCACTGCACTTTCCGTATCTATTTTGTCTTTCAGTTCAAGTATTATCCTTTCTGAAATCTTCTTTCCGATGCCCTGTGCTTTCGAAAGCTTTGCAATGTCCCTTCCCAATATGGCTGCTGCCAGCTCCGATGCCTTATATTGATTCAGAAGGGAAGCTGCGGCCTTTGGCCCTACTCCGGATACCGATATAAGCAATTTGAACATCCCAAGCTCATCCCTTGTAGCAAAACCATAGAGTACCAGGTCATCCTCCTTGACTATCAAGTGTGTGAAAATCTTTGAAATTTCACCCAGCTTAAGGCTTTTCATTGAATTCTGCGAAGTAAACACCCTGTAGCCCAGGCCTGAAATGTCAATTACGGCATAATCCTCTCCGATATAGTCCACTCTTCCGCTTATATACTCATACATTGTACTTCACCCCTACACTCTGAATTGTTCCGAGAATTTTGACGAATTACCGTGGCAAATTGCAACAGCCAAAGCATCTGCAACATCATCGGGCTTCGGTATCTCCCCAAGATTCAGTATTACCTTCACCATCTGCTGCATTTGGTTCTTATCAGCCCTTCCATAACCAACTACAGCCTGTTTGACCTGAAGAGGGGTATACTCATATACCTGCACCCCGGATTTTGAGCCGGCCAGAACCGCTACTCCCCTCGCGTGTCCAACCGTGAGAGCCGTCTTAATATTTTTGTTGAAAAACAGCTCTTCAACGGCAAAGGCATCCGGATTATACCTTTTAATAATATCAACAAGCCTGTCGTATATTATAGTAAGCCTCTCGGACATGTTTATGCCTGCATTTGTGGTAATCGCTCCATAATCAATAACAGTGAATCTGTTTGTTTCATATTTTACAAGTCCATAACCCAGTATTGCAATACCCGGGTCTACACCTAATATCAGCAATAGATATACACCACCAAACATATATTCGCTATATTATACTATAACTTTTTTTGGGAAAAAATGCAACAGGGCAGCATATTGCTGCCCTTGAATTAATGGACATAAGAAGAATGAGTTTCGGTCTTTAATTGCTGAAGCCCTCCAGGGTCTGCTCCTTCTGCTCCTCTGTATCTACCACTATTCCCCCTTCAAGGGCCTGCTGATCCTCAGGAGTGAGCGGTGCTGCAGAAATGTCTGTTTTTTCCTGCAGGGTTTTCTGCCCGTTTTCATCATATACATATATCGCGATGTACCCGCCGTCCACTCCTATTATATAATGGCTAGGGCAGTATGTGTCAATATTCCTGCTGAACTCAATTACAGGGGGTGAATAACCGGAAAGGTGCCAATGGTTGTATTTTTCTTTCAACTGCTGCTCATTCATATTCATCTCGTCGCTTCCTGCCTGAACAGCTTTTTCTACAGTATGCCTGCAAGAATTGTAGTATGTTTTGAAAATCAGCTGTGTATTCGGTGTGGGAAAATCTATCTCTGAAATATTTGCTGTCTCCTCTGTATTGCTTTCGGCATTAACCTCCTCATAGGGCTTTTTTACTGTTGTCGGATTAATCAGGCTGTCCGGTATCTGAAGATTGGCTGATGGCTGATTATCAGGATTTTCTAAAGCTTCAGAGGTATCATAATTCAAAAAATACCCAACCGCAAATGCAGCAGAAATCAGCATTAATACTACCGCAGCCAGCAGATATCTTCTTTTACGCCTGATACTTCTATCTTCAAACATAATTATCCCTCCATATTGTTCTGGAGGGTATTATTTCCAAAAAATATATTTTTATACCTATATATACAATATTCTTCTTTTACCTGCCTATTAGGCTATATCATTTTCAGGCTTGTCATGTTGTCATTGGATACAAAAAGATCCGTTATGTCCTTGCGGCCGTTCTTCATATTCACAATACATAAATATTTTTAGCTTTATTGGTTTAAATATACCTGTATCAGATTTGCATTATTTCAGATACTATTTGTTATTAATCATTGTAAATGAGGCTGATACTATGACGGGACTGGGCTTCGCGTGCATCTCAAAGAGCTTGAAGGAAAACGGCAGATTCAGAACAATGAGCGTAAAAACCTATAATAACCTGAAACCCGATGAAAGGATGAGGAGACTTAGGGCTATAACCGTGGATAACCTGTATAACACCTACAGGATTATACTTTGGTGCATTGAAAACAGTATAAGCCTGTATCGGTTAAGTTCGGACCTTATACCCCTTGCAGTCTACATCCGTGAATGGGAATGGTGGGAAGACCGGGACATAAGGAATATGTGTGAGAAAATAAAGAAGATTGTCGATGAAGGCAATATAAGAATCAGCATGCATCCCGATCAATTCTGCGTGCTTAACTCAGACAGGGCTGAGGTAGTAAAGGGAAGCATTGCAATTCTTGAACACCATAACAGACTGTCAAATATGGTAGGTAACAGGATTCTTGTAATTCACACAGGCAGCGGTACCGGAGGCAAAATTAAAGCAACTGAAAGGTTCATCAAGAATTTTAACATGCTGGATGAAGATATCAGGGAAAAAATAGTAATTGAAAACGATGACAAGATTTTCAATGCTGAAGATGTTCTGCACCTGTGTGAGCATCTGGGAGTGCCGATGGTGCTGGATATCCACCATCATAAATGCAACCATGAAAAAGACAATCTGCCCCAGCTGATGGATCGAATAAAAAGCACCTGGAACGGGAAAAGGCCAAAAGTGCACCTGAGCAGCGGAAAAACCTGCCCTACCGACAGGCATCACGCAGATTATATAGATTTTGAAGATTACAGGCAGACGGCAGAACTCGTTAAAGATGAATTTGATATAATGATGGAATGCAAGGAAAAAGACCTGGCAGTACTTAAGATTATGAATAAGGCATCATCTGAGCTTAGCTGAGCTATTCCAGCTCCACAAACCTATGCACCTGCTTTCCGTCTACCTCTTTCATACCTAAAAACATCTCCAGAGGCCTTATCCATATCCCCCTATCTCCATACAAGGCCTGATATACAACATATTCCTCCAGGGTCTCTGAGTGTTTTGCCACATGAAGGACAAGGTACTCATTCCCTTTGAAGTGCCTGTACTTTGCTCCTAATTTTATTTTTCTTCCATTCATATTGTTCACCTCTCTGCTTATCTGATATTTCTTTAATCCCTTATTAAGATTCTCACATATTGCATATGAATTCAAGATATACTGTACAATCATGCTTGAATATAAATTTAGTGTTAAAACAAAATGTTTAAAACAATCAAGATATTATAGGAGGATGTTTGACGTGTCCATAAATGCAAAAATCCCGCATCTTTTACAGCAGGCCATACTTATGGCTGCTTTCACATTAATGAAGTTCTCTGCCTTGTACCACTTTGCCGGACAGCCTCAGGATATGCTTCTTGCAGCTTTAAGGACATCTGCCCTCCTGATTGCCATATATGTAATTACCAACCTGGTCATAGGAAGAAAAAGCTTCTTAATCAGAATAGCCTTTCATGAATTTCTGGCTCTCATTGTATTGGCAGATATGCTATATTACAGACAATTCAATATACTGCCGGAAGTTGCGGATCTGCAGTTTTTGAACGTCCTGCCATCAATATGGGACAGTGTGGGCTTTCTTTTTTCAGGGATGCACCTTCTGCTTTTCGCTGATGCCCTGATATTGATGATTCATCAATATGTCCTAAACATACAGGAAGAGGTTTCAACCCCTGGGATTGCACCCTCCGTTATCGCAGCTGCGCTTTTGTTTGCAATTACATTCACAGACTTCTCTTTAAGTGATGTAAAAAGCAGCGGCCAGGCCTATGGAAAATTCGGCCTGCTGCATTATCATATTTCACAAATTCCTGGCGTATTGCAGTACAATAGCAGCAGCCTGAATATCAACGAGTCCCAGATTGCGGCAGATGCTGAGGAAGCTGATAAAGAGCCCAGATACTTCGGGATTGCTAAGGGCAGAAATGTTATTGTAATACAGGTGGAATCCCTTCAGGATTTTGTCATAAATATGCATTATGAAGGGCAGGAGCTTACGCCGAATCTGAACAAGCTGCTTCTTAAAGATACAATATACTTCAACCGTTTCTATCAGCAGTTGGGTAAAGGAAATACTTCGGATGCTGAATTTGTCACCCAGAATTCCCTTTATCCTTCAATGGATATGCCTGCATACAAAAAATATGAGAATAACAGATTTATGGGGCTCCCAATGATAATGAGGGAAACAGGTTACGGCACCTACGCCTTTCATGCGTATAAGCCGGATTTTTGGAACAGGCAGAATATGTATCCCATGCTTGGTTTTGACCGTTTTGTAAACATGAACGACTTTAACCTTAACGAGACATTTGGTATGGGCTTAAGCGACAAGGAATTTTTTGAGCAGTCGGCCGCATATCTCAGCACTGCCAATCAGCTTTTTTACTCTTTCCTTGTTACTCTATCCAGCCATCACCCTTTCGGGCTCCCGGAGAAATACAAAAAGATACAATTGCAGCCGGAACATCAGTATACCCTGTTCGGGCGCTATATTCAGGTGATTAACTACACTGACGATGCTATAGGGCTTTTTCTCGAGAAACTGAAAGAATACGGATTATATGACAACTCAATAATAGCATTATACGGAGACCATCGGAGCATTCCCAACGGCGTCCCTGAAAACGACAAGCTGATGTCTGAGCTGCTGGGCCATGAATATACCTTTGATGAGTCTCTCAATGTGCCGCTTATAATACATATTCCGGGAATCAATATAACAGAAACCAATACAATAGTCGGAGGGCAAATGGACTTTCTGCCCACTATGCTGAATCTGCTGGGAATAGAAGAAATCCGGCCAAAGCTTTTCGGGCAGGACCTGCTAAATGCTGAAAATGGTTTTGTGGCATCTCAAACCGGTATGATTAAGGGTTCCTTCATAGACGATGAGAAAATATTTGTGATGTCAAGAGACGGTGTATTTGAGAACAGTACCGCCTGGAAACTGGGTACCCGTGAACCTGTTGACTTGGAGCTCTGCAGGAATGGCTATGAGAGGGCACTGAGGGAGATAAAAAAGTCTGAATACATTCTGGCGAATGATCTTATTCATGAGTTTATCACATTGGGTAAGAGCCATACAACTTTCAGCAGTGCCATAAAGGCTGCTTCAGGCTATACAGAAAGGATTGCGGTGCTTTTCAAGAGTATTGTCGAATAGAAGCGGCCTCAAATCCGCTTCTATTCATCCTCCCGCCATAAGGTGGATACATTTCACGTCGTCGCCATCTTTAATTATGGTGTTCTTAAACTCCTCATCCCCAATAAATTGTCCGTTTATCTTTACAGTTATCCTGGGGTATGCATATTTTTTCATTTCCAAGAGCTTTGCAACTGTCATTCCCTCTTCCCATGGGAATTCTTTGCCATTTACAGTAATCATATTGCATCACCTTCAACATGTTTTTTAAAGACCCCTTGCTGCCTGCATTTCACAATTATTATATCATTTGCTTTTTATATTTTCTACTTTTTAATCTGAATTATATCCTCCAAAAGTACGCACTAGAAGAATAATGCGTCATATCTGAAGCTTGCATAACCCTCCGCAAGAGACAGTATAGTATATCGACGCACACGGATTATGATTTTGACAGGCCTACTGCAATGCCTTTGGAAAAGTTCTAG
>DAOLPD010000095.1:0-11460 GCA_035417425.1 Bacillota bacterium | reverse complement strand
GGCGTCTACTTTTTCAAAGTTCATTGTTTTTCTTTACAGGAATGCTCCTTAAATTATTTTTGTCGAATTCCTTTATGTAAGACATAAAAGCCCCATCCTATTTAGTTCTACTTGATTTCCCAGGTCCAATTGTAATTGTCTTCTACTTTTCCCCTTTGCAAAGCGCATAGATAATCATAAAGCCGTTGGGTTAGAGAACCTGTCTTTCCACCTCCGATCGTCAGAATTTTCTCTTTATAGCATAGTTCGCCAATTGGTGCTATTACAACACCAGTACCTGTGCCAAAAACTTCCTCAAGGATTCCTTCTTCATTTGCACTCATCAATTCATCCATTGAAATTTTACGCTCCACAACGTTTAAACCCCAGCTTTTAAGAATAGTAATGCAGGTATCCCTTGTTACTCCTGCAAGAATTGTATCACTCAGCGGAGGGGTAATAATTTCTCCATTGATTTTAAACATAACATTCATTGCACCGACTTCTTCAACGTATTTGTGCTCTATACTATCAAGCCACATTACCTGTGCATATCCTTTTTTCTTTGCCATATCTTGTGTAAATATGGATGCCGCATAATTCCCGCCAGTTTTTGCTGATCCGATACCTCCCTTTGCAGTTCTGGAATAAACATCCTCTACATAAATTTTTAATGGATTAAAGCCTGATTGAAAGTAATTTCCTACCGGTGAAAGCAAAATAACAAATTTATAATCCTTAGAAGGACGTGCGCCAATGGCTTCTTCAACGCCAAACATGAAGGGCCTGACATATAGAGCTGTTTTATCTTCTTTGGGTATCCAATCCTGTTCAAATAAAACCATTCTGCGAACTAATTCTATAAAATCATTTTCCGGGACTTGCGGCATACATAAGCGGATATTGGATTTATTGAACCTTTTTGCATGCATGTCCGGTCTAAAAAGCAGGATTCTTCCATCATCTGTTCGAAAAGCCTTTAATCCTTCAAATGTTTCCTGCGCATAATGCAGCACAATGCACCCGGGATCAAGCACTATTCCATTATAAGGCTGGATTTGGTAGTTGTGCCAGCCCTTTCCTTCGGAATAATCCATCGTAAACATATAATCCGTATGATATTTACCAAAACCAAGATTTATAGGATCCGGTTTTTCTTGTACTGTTTTTGCTTTAATAATTTTAATATCTTGCATTCTATAACCTCCTTAAGTTCTATATATTACCTAATCCAAATTGCTTTCTATCTTAATATCTTCATGACCCTTCATTATACGCTTAGCCAATATAGGAGCAAATAACGCGAGCAAGGTAAGTACAAAAAACAGCATTGACAGAGGTCTTGATAGAAAATAAGTAATTACATTGCCTTTCGCCATCAGAATAGATGACTGCAGTCCCCTTTCCGCCATCGGTCCCAGGATAAGTGCTAGTATGACGGGTGCGGTTGGAAAATTACTTTTTTCCATGAAATAGCCTATAAATCCAAACACTAGGGTCATCCATACATCGAACATGGAACAATTTACGGCATAAGCTCCCATAATCGCAAGAATGGATACAAACGGTATGATAATATTCATTGGAATTTTCGCAATCTTTGCAAATCCTCTTGCACACAGCAAACCTACAACACCCATCGCTATATTGGAAAACAAATAAGCAATCATAATCGGATAAATGATATGCTTTTGCGTGATAAAAAGTTGACTACCGGGCTGCAATCCATGAATTATCAACCCTCCCATTAAAACTGCGGCTACACCGCTTCCGGGAATCCCCAATGTAAATAAGGGTATGTAAGCACCGCCACATACGGCATTGTTAGCTGTTTCAGAACCACAAACCGCTTCAAGCGATCCCTTACCAAACAATTCCTTGTGTTTTGAACCGCGCCTGGCTTCATTATAGCCAACCCAGGAGCCTATATCTCCGCCAGCGCCCGGAAGTATACCAATTAGAAGGCCCAATATTGCGGTCCGGATCATTATGGGAATATAGTGAACCATCTCCTTAAAGGTTGGAAGCATCTTATTACCCATTGCACTCGCATTAACTACCTGGCCTTTTTCCATACTACCCTTGATGGAAAACCTCTCCATTTGAATCATCATCTGGGAGATGGAAAACATACCGAGTGTTGCAGGTATTAATTGTACACCAGAATAGAGCTCCATGAAACCAAATGTATAACGCGGGTAAGCAGTATTTAACTCCAGACCGACAAGGCCAAGAATCAAGCCGAAAACACCTGCAGTGATTCCCTTGAGCATATTATCGCTAGAAAGACTCGCAATAATTGTAAGCCCAAATAAGGCAATGAAAAAATATTCCGGTGAACTGAATTTTAGCGCAATCATTGCAAGTGGAGGCGCAATTAAAAGCAGTGCGATCCCACCGAATAAGCCTCCGAAAGCCGATGAAATTGTTGACATCCCAATAGCTTCAAGACCGCGGCCTTGTTTTGTTAACTCGTATCCATCCTGTGCTGTAGCAACATTGGACGGTGTACCGGGAGTATGTAATAAAATTGCAGTAAAACTACCGCCATATGTTGCTGTCGTATAAATCGTGGCAAGCATTACGAGTGCTGGAGTGGCATCCATTCCGAATGTTACCGGTATTAATAGGGCTATTGCCATTGTTGCACTAAATCCGGGAAGCGCACCTACGAACATTCCTCCAAAAATGGCAGCAAGCCAAGCCAATAAAACATCTATAGTAAATAAATTTGCAAATGTTTCAGACATCATTGCAGTACACTCCTCCTATATCTATTCAAGGCATGATTATTTTTAACTGATTGACAAAGATAAACCACATGGATACATCAATTAAAACAGTAGAAAACACAATAACCTTCCAAGATCTTACTTTCAGAAAAAACATCAAACCCGGGACGAAAATTGATGTTGCAGGAAAAAAAGAAATTGAATCAATCAAAATTACATACATTGCCAAGAACAGAAAGAATAGAAACGGATATTTGATTCTTACCCATTGGTATACGCGTTCCCAATCATCTTTTGCTTCCAAGGACATTTTAACACCTCTAACCAGTATGGCTATTGATAAAGCAATAAAAAGCCCTGTTACGATGCAGGCAAACCGCTTTGGTATGGCAGGCATACCTAAAGCCATATAAAATAGTATACCGCCTGCCAACGTCATTATTGCTCCAACATATACATCTGTATGGATACTAGCCAATTTGGTTTTCACAATATCCCTCCTAATCCTTTATATGTTTACTTTTTATTTATAATTTCTATTGCGGCCTTTACCATATCGTCAACTGCCATTTTGTGTTTGATATATAACTTCTCTGAGTCTCCGGATTCACCGAATACATCCTGAATACCGATGCGTTTCATCCAAACCGGACATTGCTCCGACAATATCTCAGAAACAGCGGAACCCAATCCCCCCATGATTGTATGATCTTCTACGGTAATGATCGCACGGGTCTCTTGAGCTGCCTTTATTACCGCTTCCTTGTCTATTGGCTTTATCGTATGTATTTCCAGTACTTTCGCCCTGATATTTAACTTCAATAGCTTTTCAACTGCTTCCAGAACTTTACCTAACATAATGCCGCTTACAATAAATGTGACATCATTTCCGTAATCCCGTATTACATTTGCTTTCCCCAGTTCAATATGATATGTTGACGAGTTATGAATATCCGGCGACGGATTGCGATGTAGCCTGATATATAAAGGCCCATTGAAATCAACCGCAATATGTGCCATCTTTTGTGCAGAAACAGCATCGGACGGCTGAAGTATGGTAATATTGGGAAAAGCGCGCATAATGCTGACGTCTTCAATTGCCATATGTGTAGCACCGTCAGATCCAACTTGCAGCCCGGTATGCGTACCGATAATCGTTACATTTAACTTTGGATAGCATATAAATGTCCTCACCTGTTCACAAGCGCGCATGGTTGCGAAAACGGCAAATGTAGCAACAAATACTTTCTTTCCACAGCTTGCAAGGCCGGCTGCCGCATTCATCATATTTTGTTCCGCAATACCAAACTTAAACTCTCGCCCACTGAACAGCTTTCCGAATTCTTCTAATCCGCATGCCTTTGTATCAGCACTGCAGATTACAAATTGCTGATTTGTTTTGGCAATCTCTATAAGTTCCTTACCAAACGCCATTCTTGTTGAAAGCGACATTGTTTTCACCTCCATGCAGTATTTCAAAGACAGCCGTCTTTGCTTGTTCAACATTGGGGGCTTTTCCGTGCCATTCAGCCACATTCTCCATAAAAGACACTCCCTTGCCTTTTATGGTATCTGCAATGATCACTGTGGGACCGCACATTTTTTTTGAGATACTGAAGGCATGAATAATTTCCTTCATACAATGTCCGTCAATCCTGATGACCTGCCAGCCAAAAGCCTTCCACTTTTCCTCTAATGGCTCAATTCGTAATTCATTATTAACCCAGCCGTTTATTTGCAGACCATTATAATCAACAATTGCAATCAGATTTCTCAGTCGGTGATGAGAAGCCGCCATGGCAGCCTCCCAAACCGATCCTTCCTGCAGTTCTCCATCACCCAACAAAACATATACATTGTATTCTTTATCCAGAATACTTGCTAACATTGCCATACCAACACCGATGGATAAACCATTTCCCAATGAACCTGTTGTTATATCAATACCTGGGGTTTTATTCATATCCGGATGTCCTTGCAGGATGGAATCATTTTGTCTGAGTGTTTCTAGGTGTTCCATTCCGAAAAAACCGCGTTCGGCCAAAGCTGCATATAAGGCAGGGCATGCATGCCCTTTTGAGAGAACAAAACGGTCACGGCCTTCATCTTTTGGGTTCTTCGGATCAATATTCATAACATGAAAATATAATGCAGTAATAATATCGGCTGCTGATAATGCGCCGCCCGGATGGCCGGCACCTGCATAATGTATCATATTTATAATATCCTTGCGGATGTCTACTGCCTTTTGTTCAAGAAATGATACAGTATCATTTGCTACTTGATTCAATAACACTCATCCTTTCCTTATTTATGTTTTCAATGTTAGCATGTTTGTTTCTATTGCTTGATTAATCAACAAATAATGCTTATTAGAGCTCTATATTATTTTATATCTCAAATAATGATAGGACAATCTGTAATACTTATAGGTTTTATTCAATTTGCGAATATATCCCAAGATAAAAATTGAAGTGCTATAGTAAAGGTACCAAAACTAAAGACTGGATTTTCGTCAGATTCAACATAAGAAAAAATGCTGTATTTAACAGGCCGGAAAATACTTAAGAAATAGAATCAAAGATATTGGTGTTAGGATTAGATACTGAACCATATGATAATAGTGTTCGAGGATTAGTTAATCCAGCATATTTAACACTTATAAATGATAAAAGGCCGAGCAATTAGACGCCCGTGCCTTACATCGGAGTATTTCCTATAATGTTCTTCCCACTTCCCAGGTGTTCAGCCATTTCAGTCTCAAATATTTTTTTTTAATAGCATCCTTTAAAAGTCTCTGAATCAGATCATTTTTCATATCAAGTCGTCAATAGTTTTTCTTTTTCCAATTCCAGCTTTGTAGTCAACTATTCTACTCATTCCTTTTGTCTTTCAATAATTAATATATACTTATAATATTTGCCACAACTCCTACAGTTTTTATATTTATACAATACTCCTTGCAGTCTCTCCAAGTTAAAAACCGTATAGGAGTCTAAAACTGATAAGCCGATTATTATTTCATAAATTACTATGCTTAGATATCCAATAGGATACAAAATTATTAAAATCAACGGTTAACGGTGATTCCATATTTCCTTTGAAAACAGCACTCATTATTTGCTTGACAATCGGAGGATTGGGATTTAGCCATGTTACCTTTTCATTCAAATACTCCATCTTATCTTCCTGAGGAAAAAATCCTACTCCAAGCCCGGCTTCTATCATTTTTAAACGAATTGATGAATTATTCACAGTACAAATGATATTTGGTTTAAACCCGGCTTCCATGCAGGCATTTTGGCAAATAGAATACATTGCTTCATCTTCCTGTGGGCTGATAAATCGTTCGTTTATAAATTCAGACAATCGGATTTCGCGCTTATGGGCGAGAGGATGCGTAGACGGCACAACCAAAGCATATGTGTCACTTCCAAGGGGAGTAATACTGATATCTGGCCAATTGCTCTGTATTGGCTTCGTTATAAAAGCAATATCAATAGCACAATTTTGAAGCATTTGTAAAAGATTATATGTTCCAGCTTGAATTATGTTAATCCTTATATCCGGATGCAGATTATAATAGGTTGTTATCATGGTGTTGAAATCGATATTTTTAATAACATTAATCGTTCCTATATTCAATGTACCTTTCAGCATGCCAGAATAAGCAGACATAGATTGCTTAAGGGATTCCATTCTTGCCAGAATTTCATATGCGTGTTTTACAAACTCTTTTCCAACTTCGGTTAAATTAACGTCACGTGTTGTTCTTCGAAACAGTTTAATGCCTATTTCTTTTTCAAGCTTTATAATTTGTTGCGAAAATGAAGATTGGCTTACAAAAACCGAATCTGCTGCATTTGAAAAATTTTTATGTTTTGCTAATGCAATTACATACTCCAGCTGCAGAATGTTCATTTGTATTCTCTCCCGAAGTTCATAATTATAGTATTTTAGCCTTTTATTTGAAGTACTAATCATATTATATCATAGTGAATATTATTTCAATAATACAATTTTTAGTTGTCTAATGCCTTGCAAGCATTGATATAGTATGGCTTCCAGTTAAGTATTCAGACTTCAACAAACTATATAAGCAGAAGTAAGCAGAAGGGACAGTCCCTTCTGCTTCCTCTGAGGCACTCTCAACCAAGGCTGCCGAAACAGAGCCGCTAACTCTGTCATAACTTTCTATGCCTACTACTTTATCCACCAGGTAAGAATATGTACCATTCAACTTGTTATTGTAATACCTTCTATTAAATTCTAAACTGCCAAACTGAGTATATATTTCCCTTTTAACTGCCTTCTGCTCAATTACATAACCTTTTTTCTTCCTACCCGTCTTATCTTCTGCTATTGCTTCATCTAGCCCTTCGAGATAAATTTTCATTATATTTCTGAGATAAATATCGGTCTTTTCCTTAAGCTCAGTTTCCATCTCATCAAGCGTCCTTATTGTTCCTGCATCAAAGAAATCCAAAACCTCACTAATGTAATTCTCACAAATTTGCTGTATAATATTATTCACAAGAGACCCTCCTTGGTATTTATTGTGTTTAGCGACTAATATTTTACCAAAAAGAGTGGTCTCTTGCTATTTTTTGTCCTAGAACAATTTTACACTAAGATTCCCCGACTCCATCGGATCTTTCAATACCTTATAGTATATGTAATCCCACCTTCTGAATTTAGGTGGTATTCAATTCCCATCTCATCAAACTTTGTTATCATTACATCCATCATCTCGGCATTAAGTATATCAATTTTACTTTTTAATCTGTTGATATCATCATTATATTTGGCTTTACCTGTTTTTTGCTTCAGCAATATTGCTTCAAATAATGAGCTTTGCAAATTAATGCTTTCTTTAAACATGCTATGATAGTGCTCCATTCCCTCAGCTTCTTTTATACTTTCTGACTCGCTGCTGATAATACTTATTTGCCTTATCAACTCTTCTATACTTAGAACAAGGCCCTTTGAGGTTATAATCCTATTATTGAAATCGGATACTGATTTATTATATTGTGATGTTATATCATTCTGCTTGAGCTTTAAATTGTTTATATCATTGAGATATCTGTACAGCTCCTGCAATTTTTTATTCGATGCTGTTCGGATTGGAGCAGCCTTAATGCTATGCCTCTTATTGTTTTCGCAATACCTATAGAAGTATTTGGGATATTGGTACCTGCGAAATTATATATCCTACTCCTATAATAATTATCAGCAGTATAATTGCTGCCACAGGTACAGGTTTTATATATTTCCTTTTAGGTTCTATCGAATAGTAATCAGATATCATATCATTTTCTATATAACTGAATATCTTCTCTTTATCATCTGAAGCCTCTTTCTTGTATGCTTTCATCTGCTTTCTGAAGTTTATCTGTGTCTTTGTCGGCATGGTACCCCCACCTAACGATTAATATTGATGCTAATCTGATTTACAAAAATTTCTATTTGCGATTACATTTTCCTCCAAGTTTCTATAAATTTACATTTTTATTAGTTAATTGGTGATTCGTTAAATATAAAACAAGTATCTTCAAACAAAGTAAGCGTCAAATAAGTCAGTGTATGGAGTCTTCCTCTAGTTTATGAGACAATACTCTAAATTAGAGTTTGTAGAGTTTTTCGATACAACTTGAAAAACTCCAAAGGAGGTTTAGAGTTGGATACCAGGGAAGTTACTCATATGTATCGATTAAATAAGTGGACTGAAATTATTCGTGAATGTCGCAGCAGCGGGCAGACCGTATCTTCATGGTGTGCAGATCATAATATCAATCCGAAAAGCTATTACTATTGGTTAAAACGTGTCCGCACAGCTGCCTGTGAGGCCCTTCCATCTATCGGTGCCGGAGATAGTCCGATTGTACCAATAAACATACCTATCAGCACGGCTGGTATCAGTCATAAGGGTCAGGAATCATCGCCGGATATCCTTCTGCGTTTTGGCAATATAACAGTGGAGCTTCGCAACAATGCATCCTCAATATTGATTGAAAACACCCTGAGGGCACTGCAAAATGTTAGGTGATATCTCGAAAGCAGAAAAAATCTATATCGCTTGCGGACATACTGACATGCGAAAATCCATTGATGGACTTGCTGCCATTGTTCAACAGAACTTTCAATTGAATCCTTTCCAGAATAGTCTATTCCTCTTCTGCGGCCGACGACGTGATCGGATGAAAGCACTTTATTGGGAGGGTGATGGTTTCGTTCTCCTATACAAACGTTTAGAAAGCGGAAGTTTTCAATGGCCAACGAATGCCGAAGCTGTCCGTTCCATTACATATCAGGAATTCCGATGGCTCCTGGAAGGCCTTTCAATTGATCAACCCAAGGCCGTGAAAAAGTTCAATGTAGGTATCTGTATCTAGTAAGAAAAAAGTGTCACAAATGCGCATATTTACTAGCTTTTCTGACGTTTTTGTGGTATAATAAATACAGTTAATAAACGCAAAGGAACTGTATTTTATGAGCACAGCAGAGAAAGTAACAGTACTCGAAAATCGCATATCCGAATTGGAGCAGGAGAACAAACGCCTCCATGATACCGTTGAATATCTGACTCGCAAGTTGTTCGGCAGAAGTTCCGAGAAGACATCTGCCCTTGCTTTGGGACAGATATCTCTTTTTGATGAAGCAGAAATCCAGGCCGATCCAAAGGCACCGGAGCCTGATCTGAAAGAGGTTCAGAATTACCGTCGTAAGAAATTTAATGGTCAGCGTATGGAGCTCCTGAAGGACATCCCACATGACAAGCGTCTATGCACACTTTTTGAAGATGAGCGCTTTTGTGAAGCTTGCGGGACTGCTCTTGTATCAGTCGGAGAAGAATTCGTACGTACAGAAGTCGAATACATTCCTGCCAAAGTTCGGGTTATAGATTACTACCGAGAAACCTTCGAATGTCGTACTTGCCGCAAGGATGGGAAGCCTTACATGGAGAAATCTCCAATGCCTTATCCGGTAATCCAGCATTCCATGGCTTCTCCATCAACAGTTGCATGGGTCATGCATCAAAAATTCATCAATGCTATTCCCCTTTACCGTCAGGAAAAGGAGTGGCAGACACTAGGAGTAAACCTGAGCCGTGCCACCATGGCTAACTGGATTATGGCTGCATCCCGTGACTGGCTGATGCCGGTGCTGGAACTGATGCATAAGAAGCTCCTGCAAGAAAAGTACCTGCACGCGGATGAGACCACAGTCCAGGTTATGAACGAAGATGGGCGTAAGAACACCTCTGACTCCTACATGTGGGTATACAGTACCGGAAAGCACTGCAAGTACCCCATAAGGATCTTCGAGTATCAACCTGGACGAAGTGGCAAGTATCCTCAGGAATTCCTAAAGGGATTCAAAGGATACCTCCACACGGATGCATATTCCGGATACAAGAAGGTACCGGAAATCACAAGATGTCTCTGTTGGACGCATCTACGCAGATACTTTGTAGATGCCCTTCCTAGGGATATCAGGAGTCCGGAAGCTACCCTACCAAGTCAGGGGATAACATTCTGCAATAAGCTTTTTGAGATAGAAAGAACTCTTGAAAACATATCAAGTGAAGAACGCAAGTCAGAGCGTCTGAAGCAGGAAAAGCCTGTTTTGGAGGCCTTTTGGTCATGGATCAATTCCATCAAGGGCAGTGTTCTTCCAAAATCGAAATTGAGTGAAGCGATAAATTACGCTCTTAACCAAAAGGAAGAGCTGCAGAATTATCTTGAGGATGGTAACTGTTCCATATCCAACAACCTCTCTGAGAACAGCATTCGTCCATTTACCATTGGGCGCAAGAACTGGCTTTTCAGTGGAAGCCCCAAGGGAGCTGGTGCAAGTGCAGCGGTTTACAGCATGATTGAAAGTGCCAAAGCCAATGGCTTGAATCCATACAAATATCTCTACTACATTTTCAGCGAATTACCGGGCGTACAGTTCGGACAACATCCTGAATTCCTAGAAGACTATCTCCCATGGTGTCCGGAAGTTCAGGACAGATGCAAATAGGGCAAAAACTTGAGTATATATCGGTTTTTGCTTTTTTTCTATCCACCATGTTATTTGACGCTTACCAAACAAAATTAAAGCCGGATACAGAGGACATAAATTCGTTCATCTGTATCCGGCATCATAATATGTAATATTTAAAAAGAGTTCATTAGCACTCAGAGTTATATATAACTTTTTATTTCTGGAGCATGTAAAATAGAGTTTGATAATAGCTTAATGAAATTTGCGTCAAGTTTTTTAATAGCATTACATTGTGAAGTTTTTTGGTCGCCGGTATTCATCCAAATTAGTATTCCCTTTTCATATTTCCTAGCCACTATTACCGGGTATTCTTTACCATTATTAGTACAGGAAGCTATTTGCTGAGCTCCATCTTTCCAATCACCCCAGCAAAGTTCTCCATCATCTATTTCAAAGCTATGTGAAAGGCTTCTCACTAACGGATGTGAATAAAAATCCTGATCGATTTTATAAGTCAGTAAACCATCCACTGAGGTAAAGTTTGTAATTGTGCAGCCATATACAGACTCTAATTTTATATTTCTGACTCTCCTATAAATAATATCATGAGTTCCTACTAAAATTCCCCCTTTTTTTACATATGCACATATATGCTCTTGCAGTTTTTCACGGCCCTTCTCTGAACTTGCTAACTTTGTTACATCTCTGAATGTCAATGAATTTCTTTACCACTTGACATCCAATTTGTTTACCAGTA
>DAOLPD010000094.1:3830-11537 GCA_035417425.1 Bacillota bacterium | reverse complement strand
AAGTATATATATATTTCATATATATATACTTTTTCCTTTAAACAAGTGTAGTATAAAAGAAATTTACATAGAAATCGAAATATTGATAATTCTATGGTATGCAATATGACACAGTAACACAAAAAAATACTACACTTAGCAAATTTCACAAGTGTAGTATTTTACCTCTATGTGTAGTATTCGCTCTTTTCAGCCTTTTTCCCTGATACTTTCAATTTTTTTAATCCGGGGGAGCGCGTGCGCCGGCTAAATTATCAGGATAAAAATTGATTAGTTAATAAATTTATAAATGCTACACATGCAACAGATGCTACACTTGTAACCCCATTTTCCAAAAGTATATATATATTTCATATATATATACTTTTACCTTTAAACAAGTGTAGCATAAAAGAATTATATATAGAAATCGAAATATGAATAATTTTATGTAAACTGGTATTACGCAGTAACACGAAAAAATGCAACACTTAGCAAATTTCACAAGTGTAGCATTTTACCCCTATGTGTTGCATTTCCAATCTTACCTCTGTTTGTACGAATATCTTCAACACTTTATTCATAGAGATTTCTAAAGGGGCAGGGGGAAATTAAGTAGTTTATTATCACATCACTGAATGATAGACACACCGGCCTTCTTCATCATACCCCTGATTGTGTCCTTCCATTGCTTAACAAGGAATTTGGGTGCCAGGGGTTTTGCGTTTGCTCCCTGAGCCAGAACCCATTCTAGGATGGAATTATGCTGACTTGCACTGAATGTTATTGTTGTACATTTTTTTTCTTCATCATCAGTAATTTTCTTATAAAGTCACCTGTTGTCTGTTAGAATATAATTGCTTAATAGGAGGTGCGTTATGGCCGTATCATATGCCAAACTGTGGAAACTGCTTATTGATAAAAAAATGAGGTAGGCTGATTTAAGGAAGGTAACAGGTATCTCCTCAAATACCCTTACCAAAATGAACGAGGGCAAAGATGTTGCGATGTCCGTCCTTGATAAAATATGCAAACAACTGGAGTGCGATTATGGAGATATCAAATGCTTCTTTAACCACTTTGGTAGCATCTTCATCAACAATCCAATGTGCAAGCGTAATGTATGGCACGGCTGGTCTTTTATATTATTCCACTTTCACGGAACGGCAGGCATTTTCGTCTATTTTCTCCACACGTACACTTGCTTTTTTAGTAAAACAATGATATAAAATACAATATGCCACATGTATTCGGTGGCTCTCAGTTCATAAAAAAAATAACAGGAGGCTCAATATGTCTAAACCGGTCTACAATCCATTTGAAAGCGCTCAGGAGCAATTTGATAAAGTGGCGGATCTTCTTGAGTTAAATAGCGGCACTCGTGAGCTGCTGCGCCAGCCAATGCAAGAAATACATTTCACCATCCCTGTAAAAATGGACGATGGGTCAACCAAGTTATTCAAGGCTTTTCGTATCAGACATAATGACGCCAGAGGACCCGCAAAGGGCGGAATTCGCTTTCATCCCCATGAAACGGCTGATACGGTACGCGCACTTTCCATGTGGATGACATGGAAATGCGCAGTAGTGGATATCCCGCTCGGCGGCGGAAAGGGCGGCGTAATCTGCGATCCCCACAACCTCTCAGCGGGCGAGCAGGAAAGGCTGTGCCGCGGATATGTCCGCCGGCTTTATACACAGCTTGGTCCCAATCAGGATGTGGCCGCACCGGACGTCATGACAAACGGGCAGCATATGCTTTGGATGCTTGATGAATATGAAACAATCTGCAACGGCCGATATCCCAGCATGATTACAGGCAAGCCTGTAGGCATGGGTGGTTCGCTGGGACGTAAAGAGGCTACCGGCTACGGCGTTATCTATGTACTTAAAAACCTGCTGCGCGAAATGAATATTCCGGTTGAATCTACTACGGCCAGTATACAGGGCTTCGGCAACGTGGCCGAATATGCCGCCCGCATGTATACGGAGCTGGGAGGTAAAATTATTGCGGTTTCCTGCTGGAATCAGGCGGACGCCAAGGCATATACCTTCAAAAAGAAAAGCGGTTGCGACATTGAGCAGCTGGCCGGAATCAAGGATTCCTTTGGTGGCATTGACAAGGAAAAGGCTATTGAGCTGGGATACGAGGTGCTTCTGGGAGAAGAATGGATTAAACAGGATGTAGATATACTAATTCCTGCAGCGCTGGAAAACCAAATAACTCCTGCGGTATTTCCTTATATATCTTCAAAAGTAAGAATTATCTGCGAGGCGGCGAACGGACCCACCACGCCCGACTGCGATGCGCTCATCCGCGAACGCGGAATCACTCTTTTGCCCGACTTCCTTTGCAACGCGGGCGGTGTAACCTGCAGCTATTTTGAGCAGGTACAGTGCAGTATGAACTACTTTTGGGATATAGCGGAGGTCTTTGAAAAGCTGGAATACTGCATGACCAAGGCGTTTAGTGCTGTCTACAAGCTTGCTGTCGAAAAAAATCTCTATATGCGTGACGCCGCTTATACAATCGCTGTTAACCGGGTGGCTGAATCAGTGAAGCAGCGCGGCTGGGCATAAGCTATTATAAAGGAGATGTCACTTCGGCATCTCCTTTATAATATCCTGAACTACTGGGCAGGGTACATACAGCTTGAATGATGATGTAGGATGTTCGATGGATTACAACGCACAGTTATATGAAAGAGCAAAAGAGCTCGAATGCATGTATAGGGTTGAAGAAACGCTGCAGAATAAAAAACTGACGCTTCCCGCAATAATGAAAGAACTTGCAGAATTGATACCCATAGGCTTTACCATACCGTCCGCCTGCCGCATAAGAATTACATTATGGGACGATACGTTCTCTGCCGATGATTTTTCCCGCGCAGAAATACTGCACCGCTCTCCCCTTATGGCGGGATATGAGTGCGTAGGCGAGATTGCCATGGGTTATATTACCGAGCTTTTGGAAGACGGCTGTGAGTTGCTCAGCAACGAGGTTAAGCTCCTTGATACCATCACCGGCCGCGTTTCTCTGTTTGCCCTTGATATGCAGCGTGAGCTATCTCTGATGCTGGATATGCTGTGGAGCATTGATCCCTATATGCTTGAGCATATAGGGGAGAAGCTTCGTATACATCTTAAGAGAACTGTCGGTACAAAAGCCGACAGCCTGTTTGATGAAATTGGAATTGAGCCTTCGCAGACCTATGGCGAGGTGAACGTGCAAACAGGCAAACCGGCAGCTGCGGATACGGCATCGCTGACGAAAAGGATTATAGCCGCGGCTACCGTCTTTTTGCCCAGGGAGGATGTTCGCAAGCTTTTTAGCGACTGGATACAGGAGATGCGCATTCTTACATTAGTTAAGCTTGTTGACAATAAGGACGCAAAGGTCAGCAAAATTTTGGATGCTGTGCATAAATACACCGATGTGGTAGGCAGTGATTCCAATGATTCAATTACGGAGACATGGCTCATTGCAGAGCTTGCCCATCGTTTTCTTACCAGTGACGATCGTCTTATTAATCTTGTTCTTGATAATCTGAACATTTCTGATTTTGAGTCGGTATTAGAAAAGAATATCGGCTCCGATACCAGCAGCGGAAGAATCGGAGGAAAGGGGGCGGGGCTCTTTATCGCAAAACAGATCCTTCGGCATGCATCTGTAGAGGATCCCCTGCTTTGTGATATAAAGACGCCGCGCACATGGTATCTGGCCGCTGATCAGATTATCGATTTTCTTCATTATAATAATTTGGAGGAGCTAAACCCTTATAAGTATAACTCCCTGTTTCATCTGCGTATAACCTATGATAACGTTGTTTCAAAAATCAAAAGAGCTAAGCTGCCGCCCCAGACGGTCCAGATGCTTCATGTTGTTCTGGATGAACTGGGGGATGTGCCCCTTATTGTACGTTCTTCCTCCTTATTGGAAGATAGCCCGGAAAGAGCATTCAGCGGCAAATACAAAAGCCTGTTTCTGCCCCATCAGGGTTCAAGGGCGAAACGGTTGGAGGCGCTGATTGACGCGATACTCGAAGTGTATTCATCCATGTACAATCCGGATGCTATACAATACCGTCGTGAAAAAGGGCTGATTAATTTTACTGAGCAAATGGGGATCCTGATTCAGGAGGTAGTTGGGCGTAGAGTAGGGAAATACTACATGCCGATATTCTCCGGCGTTGCGTTTTCACATAATTTGCTGCGCTGGTCGCCACGCATCAAGCGGGAAGACGGTCTTGTTAGAATGGTGATGGGGCTTGGCACCCGGGCGGTTGATAGAGTTAAAGATGATTTCCCCCTTCTTTTTTCCCTAGGACATCCCGCTCTTCCGGTAAATCGGACGCCCTCGGATATACGCCATTATTCTCCAAAGCATATAGATCTTATCAATCTGGAAGACGACCGTTTTGAAACGGTTAATGCCGCCTCGTTCTTAAAAAAGGAAGGCACACAGATACCCGGGCTCCACAAATACGTATCTGTCTTCAATGAAAACCTTATTGAAAGCAAAAATGCCTTTTCTCTTGATACTCAAAAGGACGAGATGATTATTACCTTCGATCATATCCTCACCTCCACTGATATTCCCTCCAAGCTAAAGCGTATGCTGGAGGCACTGTCTGAAAAGATGGATACCCCGGTGGAGATTGAGTTTGCTTATGACGGCGAGCATATTTACCTTTTGCAGTGCCGTTCACAAGGCTCAGGCATGTCCAGACCTCCTGCGCCGATTCCACAAAACCTGAACCCACAGGATATTTTATTTACAGCAAACCGGTTTATCTCCAACGGTATGGTCAAGGGAATCACGCATATTGTATATGTGAATGGTGAGAGCTACGACGCCCTATCCACACGCGAGGAGCTATATGCCGTGGGAGAAGCCATAGGGCTTCTGGGTGGGGTGTTGCCGTGGCGCAATTATATCCTGTTAGGACCGGGGCGCTGGGGCAGCAGAGGGGATATTAAGCTTGGTGTGCGCGTGACTTATTCTGATATTTCCGGTACGGCGGCGCTCATTGAAATTTCCAGGAAGAAACAAGCCTATTCACCTGAGCCGTCTTTCGGTACCCATTTCTTTCAGGATCTTGTGGAGGCGGGGATTGTTTATATCCCGCTCTATCCAGACGATCAGGATACTATCTTCAAAGAAGGCTATTTCAGAAACAGCGATAATATCCTTGGCACTTTATTGCCGCAGTTTGACTGGCTTTCTGATGTTGTTCAGGTGATTGATGTCAAGGCATCCTTTTACGGGCATACGCTTTCAATACACATGAATTCTGATTTGGAACGAGCAGTAGCGTTTTTTACTGCCCCTGAACCGACGGGCAAATCTGATTTGGAGAAGAGAAGTGAAGTTGAGCCTCTCTGGAAGATGGAAGAAAAGCAAAGCCATTGGAAATGGCGTCATTATATGGCGCAGCAGATTGCGGATACGCTGGATATGGATGACATGGGTGTCATAGGCGTTTATCTTTTCGGAAGCACCAACACAGGAGAGGCGGGCATGGGCAGCGATATTGACCTGCTGATACACGTTACACAGCAGACCCCCTCGCAGCGGCAGTGCCTTGAAAACTGGCTGGATGGCTGGAGCTATGCCTTGGCAAGGGTAAATTATCTGCAAACAGGCTGGAAGATTGATAAACTGCTTGATATTCATATAGTAACGGATAAAGACATCAGCGAAGGAAATTCGTTTGCGATTAAAATCAATTCCTTCACGGACCCCCCCGAAGTTCTGCGGCTGAATTGTTCGCAGCCGACTGAAATCCCGTAATCAATGAGATAATTCCGATATAAGCGCGAATTACTCTGATAAAAATCACTAAACGGCATCCGCAATAACAGTGGGTGCCGTTTTTTCAGGGATACCAATTCTCTATGGTATGACGCCTTTTAATGTGGTCTTTACTTTGTTGCTCCGCTTGAAGAGAGTCGGTCAAAACGTACTTGTTTTTGTGAATCCCTAAGTTGAACTCCCTTTTTACAGGGTTCTTTGAACAAGATTTTAGGATATGTAAAAATGAATGATAAAGATCCAAGACAGATAACCCTAGAAGAGCTGGAAATTACAATTTAACCAAAAAAAACGCTTGACCGTAGGAATTATCATGGTATAATTGAATGGTAGTTGATAGAGACAATTGAAATCAGATATATGAATATAACTAATTATTATTAAAATTTCGAGTCTATCCCTTATAAAACAAGTGTATATTAAATAGAATTATAGAGAAAAGGGAAAAATAATGCAATCAATCATCAATAGTATAATTAAATCAAATGAGAATAACTGCACAGAAGTACTAACTTCATTATTAAAATTTAAGTATAATCGTGATGTTTTTTTACGACATCTTAAAGTTCCCATTGATATATGGGATGAACTAAATGCAGAATCTATTAAAACACAAGTTTATATGCAGACAATTGGTATACCTGATATTATTATTGAATCAAACAGTTTATATTTATTAATTGAAGTAAAAATTAGAAACGAGACTATATTACAAAATAATCAAATTGAGAATTATAAAAAAATACTTGAATCTAAAGATAAAAGAATTAAGAAATTGTTTTTTTTAATACCTGAAAACTATTATCATATAAATACTATATCGCGACTTACAAAGTCTGAAAAAAATATTGATATTATATTTTGGGAAAATGTATTGGAATTATTTCGTAATACGAATGCTTTAATGAATAGTAGTATTGACAATCAATTATATAGTTTTATTGAAAATAGTATAACATGTAATAAGAAATACGAACCATTTACTATAAAGGAGATAGCAATTATGTATGATTTTAAAAATGTATATTCAACCCTGAATATGCTCAATAAGTCCATGGAAATCTTTGAAAAATCTTGTCCGCTAATTGTACAAGGATTAGGTGAAGATTTTAAGTGTTCCGATACCATTAAATATTTTAGTGAGACAATAGAAAAAGGAAAATATATTACTTATAAAGATGACAGGTATGCAATATTTTATGGTTTCAATTTAAATTTATTAAAAATAAACGAAGATTTCACAAACTATGTCTTTTCTGTGTCAATTAAGGACGAATATATAACAAAAGATAAACTTGATAGAAATGGATATGATTATATTGAAGAGGATCACTGGATTTATATAAAAATTGATGATAAAGATTTTTTAGAGAATAGTGATGAACATATTTTCAGCGATTGCATAAAAAAGATAATTAGTAATTCAATCTGAAGTATCAATCCTAACCACAGTTTATATCATAAACAATAAATATGTTACAAATTATTATTAGGCTTGATAGAAATAGACAATTTAAATAAAATTGATTTCACAAAATACTTGATATGACCGAAGTACATTCTTTTTGGTGTTGAGATTTTAATATAATCCACCTCTCTCATCACATGATAGACCTCCCGTGATACAATAATTTCATTGGAGGTTATTATGGAAAGCTCTTACATTCCGCTACATGTGATGTCTGAATATTCTATTGGCGAAAGCGCGGCAAGGATTTCTGAACTTATAGAAAAGGCTGAATCCTTAAAGATGAAAGCTCTTGCCCTTACCGATACAACACTTTCAGGCAGTCTGGAATTTTACCGGCAATGTCTAAAGCACGATATAAAGCCGATTCTTGGTCAGAAAATTATTCTGAATAATTCATACATAATTCTTCTATGCAAAGATTTTGAGGCTTATAGGATTCTCT
>DAOLPD010000094.1:0-3730 GCA_035417425.1 Bacillota bacterium | reverse complement strand
AATAATTCATACATAATTCTTCTATGCAAAGATTTTGAGGCTTATAGGATTCTCTGCAGATATTCTCTCGAACTTTCTGCACAGGATGGAAGTAGAACAGAACTTCCATTTACCAAAGAAGAATGTACACATTTTATCTGTATTACGCAGAAAGAATCGCCATATTTACTAAAAAGCTTTGAATCTGATGTATATATTGAAATTCAATTTTCTGTATTAAAACAAGGTACAGTGAATAATACATCACTGGTTCAAAATAAAACTCAGGCCGTCATTACAAATCCTGTCTGCTTTATAGAGAAAGAGGATAACATAGTTTTAAATGCAATAAAAAAAGATAAGGAGCTGAATTACTCTGAATGTAATCCGGATCATTACTTTGTATCAGAAGATGAAATAAAATCAGTTCTGGAAAATGAGCATATGGAATTGCTTGAAAGCACAAATAAAATAGCAGAAAATATTTCATACATTTTCCCGGAGAACTATTTCGATACAAATGAATGTTACAGGAGAATGACAGGAAATCTTCCTTTGCCTCCTGAGTGTTGCGGCACTATGACAGCCGCAGATTTTCTGAGGTTTAAAGTTGAAGAAAACCTTCCTAAAAAATTCGAAACTATAACAGTCGAAATTCAAGAAAGAATTAATTATGAATTGGATGATATTATCAGGCGCCATTTTGAAAAGTTTTTCCTTCTGCATTGGAAAATAATTGAGGAATGCAATAGGCTCAATATTGCACATGGTCCTGGACGGGGGCCATCTTCAAGTTCTCTCGTTTCGTATGTTCTTGGAATTACAGATATAAATCCGCTTGAGTACGGACTGTTATATGAACGGTTTTTAAATCCTGAGAAAGAATGTTATCCTGATTTTGATATTGATTTTGATTATGAAAGACTCGATGATGTAGTTCAAATAGTAAAGGATTGTTATGGTAAAGAAAGTGTTTCCAGGACGGCAGCCTTTGGAAGAATCAATTCAAAAAAGGCTTTTAAAATAGCAGGAAGGGCACTTGATATTCCTGTTAGTGAAATCAGCTTCATTACACAGTTGTATCCATATAATCCAAGATATCCTATTGAAAGAATGCAGACTTTCTTAAAAAATATCACAAAATACGGTTATGACCCGGTTTTTAGTTCATACAAAGAAGCTTTAAAACTCAAAGATATTTTCTCCGGCACAAAATATGAAAAGCTTATAACACTGGCAAAGAAACTGGAAGGTCTTAAGTATACTAGAACTCTTCATACCTGCGGCTATATTATAGCAAAGGAACCTGTGAATACTATTGTTCCCGTTTTGTTTGATAAGAATAGCTGCATGGTAAGCAGTCAATGTGATATGCAGCAGTTGGACTCTTATGGAATTTATAAGACTGATATACTCGCCTTGAAAACGCTTACAAGAATGAGAAAGATTACAGAATTAGTAGAATCAAAGAAAGGTAAACAGATTGATATAAGTTCTATTCCGCTTAATGATGATAAGACTCTCAAACTTTTTCAAAAAGGTAAAACAGAAGACATTTTCCAATTTGAGTCCCCTGGAATAAGAAAAAATTTAAGAAAACTTAAGCCGGATAAATTTACCGATATAGCTGCACTGAATGCTCTGTACAGGCCGGGTCCTGAGGGTTTTATACCTTGGTTTATTGAATCAAAATTAACTAGCAATGACAATTACTGTTTTGACAAAAAATGTTTAGATATTACTAAAGAAACCTACGAAGTAATTGTGTATCAGGAGCAGGTAATTGAGATTATAAACAGAGTCACAGGATGCACTTTAGGAGAAGCGGATCTAGTAAGAAGAGCTATGGGTCAAAAAAAATATGAAATTATGAAGCAGAAGAAAAAAGAATTTGTAACAAAAGCCATGAATAAAGATTACTCAGAATCTACGGCAGAGGTAATATTTGATATTTTAATTCCTTTTACAGGATATGGATTTCTTAAATCCCATGCTATAGCTTATACAAAAATTGCCTGGCAGGATGCCTATTTAAAAGCGCATTATCCGAAAGAATATTTTGAAGTATGCAGAAAAGGGTACTATGAAGATGAAGATGATGAAGACTATTAATGATACACTTGACTACATCGCTCTTGATTTTGAAACGGCGAATCATCACAGAAACAGCGCATGTGCTATAGGACTGGTACGGTTTATTGACGGTAAAGAAACAGATTCAGTCTATTCACTTATACATCCTGCCAAGATGTATTTTATACCGGAGTGGACGGATACGATTCATCATATATCCTACGATGATGTACGGAATAAGCCGCTGTTTCCCGAAGTTTGGGACACAATGGTAATGCCGTTTATTAATCAGACTCCCGGTATTCCGCTCGTTGCGCATAATGGAAATACCTTCGATATGCCTGTGATTAGAGGATGCTGTGAATATTTTGAAATGGAGATTCCAATGCTTACGTATTTTGATTCGCTCTTGATATGCAGAAAAACGTGGCCGGAGCTTGAAAATCATAAACTGACGTATTTATGTGAACAATTCGGGATAAAGTATACCGCACATAATGCCCTTGATGATGCGAGAGCCTGCGGGATTATTATCAGTATGGCAGCAGATAAATGGAAGTGCAGTTCTGTGGATGAGCTGCTGGAGAAGTGCGGGGTAGAGGGAAGGGGGGTGAGGAGCAAATTGACATATAATTTCAGATTAATAGATTAGAGTTATTGTAGAAAAAATTTAAAATGCTTGACTGGAACCATAATGGGTTTATAATAGATGGAAGAGTTGTAAAAATTACATATTGTCACTTCTGAATGATGTACTCTAGAGATTAGTAAATATTGAGGTATTAAATGAAGGCATTTTTTTATTATTTCTTCAAAATCATTCTAGTTATAGTAAAAGTATTTACAGTTTTACTTGAAATTATTTCCTTAGTATATTTATTTTCTAACGATAGCAAAATTATTACCTTTATTTTAATGCTTATTTTCTGGTATCTGGGTATATCATTACCAAATAGAATATTGAAAAAAATGAAGAAACCCCAATCTACAGTTTCTGAAATTTATGAGTATGAATCAATTAAACCAAAGTCATCATCATCAGATACAACAATGGAAGATGCACCACAAAAAAAGGATTATGCATGGAAGACTAAATATAATGCAATAAAAAGTGGCAAAAAGATATATATAAACACTATTAAGGATATGCTTAGTTATAATTCAATTGACTTAAAATATTTTGCAGTTTTAAACGAAATTATGAATGAGTATAAACTTTCAAAATGGTTTATTAATAAAAATAACAGGAAATATTTGCTGCCATTTATTAAGTATTGTGCAAGGGAATTAATATTTTCAAATAAGTTTACTGAAAAGCAAAAAGAAATATTTTCTCAATTATCTTGTTTTATATTAATTGAGAAGAGTTTTATTGATACGCTTATTAAGAATCAAGCTGTTGAGTATTTTTATTACATGAAAAATCAGGCTATTGCAGATGAAAGACTCACACCAAATGAAGAGAGAGAATTAAGTAATATAGCGAAAAAATTGGACTTATCGGAAGAGGATATTATGATGTCATCATCGGATAAAACTCAATTGGCTTTATATAGATTATATAATGAAATAGATAATGGTTACTTACCTAATATAGAATCATCTGTCCTCCTTACCCGAGGCGAAATATGTCATTATGAGTCTGATGCTGATAGGGTAATAACAAATACCAGAGTTA
>DAOLPD010000093.1:0-11599 GCA_035417425.1 Bacillota bacterium | reverse complement strand
CGATTCTGTTGCCCAAAGCCAATAAGTGCTCGCTGATATACAAGGCTAGTGCTCTGTATAATGATACATAACCAAGCAAGAGCTTGTATAGTATAGCAGGGCACACTTTTATGTATTTTGGCAACAGACCTCTGATATGGCTTTGGTAAAAAGTTCCTATACTGTCTCTTGCGTAGGGTTATGCAAGCTTCAGTTACGCCGCATTCTTCTTATATTGTGCATCAAGCCCATTTTTGTTCTTCCAAATGCCGCTTCCGCATACATTTATATAGAGGTGTATGCTATGGGTAAAAGGAGTTACAAATTAAGGGAGAAGCTGTCCAATACTTTTGAGCTCCCCAAGGATATTGTCCTGGATGTTTCCAAAATAATCATCATCGGAACGGGGCAGATAACGGTGGAAAACCATAAAGGTATAATCGAATACAGCGAAGAGCTTATAAGAATCAACACCGGCAGCGGTATAACAGCACTTCACGGTAAAAACCTTGCGATAAAGACAATATTTCAGGAGGAAATTACGATAACGGGAGAAATAACGAATATCGAGTTCTAGGTATCATTGAAGATGCTGGGGGTATAAGGGACATGTTTATCATACGAATATGGAATTATTTGAGGGGATATGCTATTATTATTGTTAAAGGATTGAAGATTGAAAGATTTATTAATCTTGCAGTAGTCAATAATATTTACATATGGGATATCGAGAAGCTTGACTATACAACGGTCAAGGCAAAAATAGGACTGGAGAATTTCAGAAGGCTCCGGGACATTGTGCGAAAAACGGACAGTTCAGTCAGCATATTGAACAAGAGGGGTTTTCCTTTTATCCTAAGGAATATAAGAAGAAGAAAGCTATTCTATTCCAGCCTGTTTCTGCTGTTTGTTTTTATTTACATAATGTCCTCCTTTGTCTGGATGATAGAAATAGTTGGAACCAAGAATGTCGATAATGAGAATATATTGAGATGCCTTTATAACGAAGGGCTTAAGGAAGGAAGCTGGAAAGGAAGGCTGGACAGGAGGCATATTGAGAACCAGGTACTCATAAAAATGCCGGAGCTGTCATGGATCGGGATACAAATAAAAGGTACCAAGGCAGTGGTAGAGGTTGTTGAGAAAAGTGAGGGGCCCCCATTAATCAGCCGTACTGATGCCTGTGACATTATTGCGGCAAAAGACGGAGTGATTACAAAGCTGTTGGTGCTTTCCGGCGATCCCCTGGTTAAGGATGGGGATTCTGTAAGAAAGGGACAGAAGCTTGTCACAGGAACAATATTGAGAGAAAATCTGGAGCCCAGGCAAATACATTCTATTGCTCAGGTAAGTGCAAGGACATGGTATGAGGATGCGGAGGAAATACCCCTTCAGCAAATAGGGTATAGACCTTCGGGAAAGGTTGCACGGCAGTACAAATTGAAGCTGCTGGACAAAGAATTCTCCGGGAAGAGAAGTGTGGATTTCAAGGATTTTAACGAATATGTGGAAGAGAGGCGCCTGATAAGCTTCGGGGATTATGTATTCCCAATAAAGCTTATTGAATACAGATTTGAAGAATTAGTACCTGAACTAAAGACAATTACGGTTGATGAAGCCAAGGAGAGATGTGCAGAAAGGCTAAATGCAAGGATAAAGCTCCGGATACCGGAAGATGCCGTAATTCTGAAAAAGGATATAGACTATTACACAGATAAAAAGTCTGTCAAGGCAAAGATAAGTGTTGAGGTACTTGAGGATATCGGTGTAAAACAAAAAATTTACTAGCAGGGACACCATGCATGATGTCCGAAGCACATAAGGAGGAGAACAATTGCAGGAGCAATTTACTGAGGCTAGTATACAAATTGATAATATGGAAAGAATAATGAATCTTTTTGGGAACTTTGACCAGAATCTTAAAGTCATAGAAGATGAATTCGATATTGACATAATTGTCAGAGAAGGCGAAATAAAGATTGTGGGGCAAGAAAATGCCGTTGCAATGGCAGAAAGAACCCTGAATATTCTTATGGAAATGCAGCAGAACGGTGAAGCTGTTACAAGCCATTCGGTAAGCTATACTATTGAACTTGTAAAAGAGGGAAGGGAAAACAGGCGCGAGGAGCTTGACAGCGTTATAATCACGAACGCCAGGGGGAAAGCAATAAAGAGCAAGACGATAGGACAGAAAAGGTATATAGATGCAATACGCAGTAATGAAGTCGTATTCGGAATAGGCCCTGCAGGGACAGGGAAGACTTATCTTGCCATGGCAATGGCTGTAAAGGCCTTCAAAAGCCATGAGGTAAGCAGGATAATCCTTACAAGGCCTGCAGTGGAAGCGGGAGAAAAGCTGGGTTTTTTGCCCGGAGACCTGCAGAACAAGGTAGATCCGTATCTAAGGCCATTATATGATGCTTTGCATGACATAATGGGCGCGGAGACCTATCAAAAGCATATAGAGAGAGGGGTAATTGAGGTGGCACCCCTTGCATATATGAGAGGCCGAACTCTTGATGACTCATATATCATACTTGATGAAGCGCAGAATACATCCCCTGAACAGATGAAAATGTTCCTGACCAGATTAGGCTTTGGTTCCAAGGCCATTATTACCGGGGACATTACACAGATTGACCTGCCCAAAGGAAAATACTCCGGGCTGAAGCAAGTCATGGAGATATTGAGAGGTATTAAGGGCATAGGATTTGTATATTTTAGTGAAAAGGATGTTGTCAGGCATAAGCTGGTGAAGGATATCATAAAAGCATATGAAAAGCATGAAGAAGAAATAGGAGAGAGCGAATGATTAAGTTTTCGGTTTCGGATTTAAAAAGGCTGGCAAGAAACAGCACTACAATCAGAGTATTACTGATTGCAGGCCTTTTTATTGCGCTGTTTTTCCTGTTCGTTCTGAATACTGCGCCGCAGAAATATCTTCTACAGGTAGGTGATATATCCGATAAAGACATATATGCTCCATCAGATATTGTGGACAAGTCCGCCACAGAGCTTAGAAGAAAACAAGCGGAGGATAGTGTCCAACCGGTTTATAACTTGGATTTGACTGTTCAGATCGATATAGAAAAGAAAATAAGCGACTTTTTTGCACTTCTGGATTCAGTCAGGAGTAATGCGGAGCTTAATAAGGTGCAGAAGCTCAACCTTCTTGAGCAGAATTCCAACATAAGCCTTGGAAATAGCTTGTATAGTACGCTGCTTGATGCTTCGGAAGCAGATCTCGCATCTTTGGAAGACAATATCAAATATATAAACATCCAGATGCTTAGCGGGAGGATTACCGAACAGCAGCTAAATGACAAGAGAAGTGATATAAGGGAATTCTTTATGAATCTTCCAAAGAAAAGCAAGCTTAATGAAATAGGCGCGGATATTGCAGTAATGGTTCTGAAACCGAATATGTACTACGATGAGCAGACAACATTGGCAAGAAGACAGAGTGAGCGGGAAAAGGTGGAGGATGTAGTCATTCGCAAGGGCACTCTGATAGTCAACAAAGGGCAGGAAGTATCATCACAACAGATTCAACTGCTGAATGCCTATGGGCTTCTGGCCGAAAGTGATAATGACAGATTTGACATTCAATTCTATATAGGCTATGGAGTAATAATAGGCATTTGCCTTATCATAATGGGATTGTACCTGAGAAGCCTTGACAAAAAGCTGTGGGACAGCAATTCCACTTTACTTCTTATCAGCTTGATAGCCATTATGACACTGACTATGACCATGGTACTCAAAAATATTTCCGAATATCTCATAGTGTTGCCTGCAGGGGCAATGCTTGTTTCAATATTGGTAAGCCCAAGAATAGCCATAATGACGAATATAATGATGTCAATACTTGCAGGTTTTCTTGGAGGCTTTGATCTGCCTGTAGTGGTCATGATGCTTCTGACAGGTATACTTGGCGCGGGAATGGTATCAAGAACACATCACAGAAGTACCTTTATCCTGGCAGGATTGGCTGTAAGCCTGGTCAGCTTTCTGATTATATTCAGTGAAGGCATTCTGAGCCGGGAAGATATATACAGGATACTTTACAACGGGTTGTACGGTGTTATAGGAGGTACTCTGTCAGCAGTACTTACCATTGGTACGCTGCCGTTTTTTGAAACGGTATTTGATATTATTACCCCCTTAAAGCTTCTGGAATTGTCAAATCCGAATCAACCGATGCTGAGGAGGCTGCTTATCGAAGCCCCCGGTACCTACTACCATTCAATATTGGTTGGAAACCTGGCAGAAGCAGCGGCGGAAGACATAGGCGCCAATCCGCTTTTGTGCAGAGTAGGGGCATACTATCATGACATCGGAAAACTCAAAAGGCCTTATTTCTTCAAGGAAAACCAGATTACCAGGGATAACCCCCATGATAAAATTACTCCCAATCTAAGTGCCCTGGTCATTACTTCCCATGTAAAGGACGGAGTGGAGATTGCCGGAAAGAACAAGCTTCCCTCCACAGTAATACGGATTATTGAGGAGCATCATGGAAATACTCTGGTAGCATATTTCTATCATAAGGCAATAAGTGCGGAAGGGGCTGAAGCAGTGGATGAGAGTAAGTTCAGATATCCATACAGAAAGCCACAGACGGCAGAAGCCGCAATAGTTATGCTGGCAGATTCGGTTGAGGCCTATATCAGGTCATTATCCGAGCCCACCCAGGATCAGGTTGAGCAGGGAGTGAGAAAAATAATTAAGGATAAGCTCAATGATGCACAACTGGACAACTGTGACCTTACACTAAAGGATCTGGAGATGATAGGGCAGGCTTTCGTGAAGGTGCTGGCAGGAATATTCCATGAAAGAATAGAATATCCGGAAACTATTAAAGATATACAATAGGAGGTTATTAAATGTCGGTATTAATAGATAACAGACAGGAAGCAGTAAAAGTTGATGAGGCTTTGGAAGCTTTTGTCGTACAAGTAGTTGAAGAGGTTCTTGCCTATGAGCGGTGCGAAGAAGAATTCGAGGTCAGTATCTCATTCGTGTGCAATGAAGAGATGAGAAGCCTGAACAAAGAATACAGGAATATTGACAAGGAAACGGATGTATTATCCTTTCCGCTAGTGGAGTTCATTGAAGAAGAGCTTAATGCAGAGGATGAAAATGCCGAATATATAGAAGAGGAAATTGCATTGGGCGATATAGTCATATCAATGGAAAAAGCAGTGGAGCAGTCAGAGGAGTACGGACACAGCTTTAAGCGGGAACTGGCTTTTCTGCTGGTACATGGGATGCTGCACCTTCTGGGCTATGACCATGATGAAGAAGCCTCAGAGGGAGAAATTTTCGATAAGCAGGAAGAAATACTGAAAAATATTAAGATTGATTAGCAATCTTGTGATTCTATTTAATGAAAGAGGGTCTCAAATGAAAAATAATAGATGTAAATTTATGCTGATGATTTTGTGCATTATCGCAATATTATTTTCAGGATGCGGTAAAGACGCTGAGCCTGTATCAAGTGTTGAACCTGAGGTCACACCAGAACCGGTTGTCGAACCGACTCCGCCCCCGGCTCCCGAACCGCCCAAGGGGTCACCTTGCCCTTTGACGGGGGAACTGGTAACATATGAGGCTGATTTGAAGCTCAGGCCTATAGCTGTGATGATTGATAATGAATATAACGCAAGACCCCAATCAGGGCTTTCAGAAGCGGAGATAGTATATGAAATCCCTGTTGAGGGCAATATTACGAGATATATGGCAATTTTTCACCACACTCACGCAGATAAAATCGGTCCGGTGAGAAGCGCGAGACCTTATTTCATAGATAAAGCCCTTGAATTCAATGCAGTATACGTGCATTGCGGCGGGAGCCCCCAGGCACTTCAGGATCTGGTCACACTAAAAGTAAATACTCTCAACGATTTGAAAGGATCCCCATGCTTCTGGAGATCAAAGGACAGAAAGATGCCCCATAATCTGTATACAAGCACCAAGCTTATGAGAGAAGTAATGGAAAGCAATAGATTCAATAACAAAACGGCACCCGAGTATTTCAAGTTTAACGAAGAATTTATTGAACCGGATGGAAAGAATACCCGCTCAATCATATTCAATTACAGCAAGAATTATGTTGTCGGGTATGAATACAGTGAAAAGGACAAATTATATTATAGGACGATAAACGGAACAAGGCTCAAAGACAAGGAATCAGGAAAGGACATAGCAGCAGCTAATATAATTGTCGAAAAAACCACCAGAAAGGTTCTCGACGATGTAGGGCGGTTGGAGATAAAGAATATCGGCAAGGGCAGAGGATATTACCTTAGCGGAGGAAAGCTGATAGAAATCGAATGGAGCAAGGACAGCAGGAGCGCAAAAGAGGTATACAAGGACCTTAAGGGCAACGAAGTGCTTATGAATAAGGGAGTTACATGGGTGCAGATAGTTCCGGATTATGTGAAGGTTGAAATCAGGGAGTGAAATAAATGAATTATGATATTCTGATTGAAAAAGCACAGGAAGCCATGGAAAATGCTTATGTGAAATATTCGAATTTCAAAGTCGGGGCGGCGCTGCTGACCAAAAGCGGCAAGATATATACCGGCTGCAATATCGAGAACTCATCCTTTGGTGCAACCATATGTGCGGAAAGGGTTGCATTTACAAAGGCAATATCCGAAGGAGAGAGGGAGTTTGAAGCCATTGCGGTTGCCAGCAGCTTGAAGGGCTTCACATATCCTTGCGGAATTTGCAGGCAGTTCATGTCCGAATGGGGTTTGGACATAAAACTCATTACAAAGAGCGGAGACAAAGTAAGGATTCATACCATCGGGGAGCTGTTGCCCGAGGCTTTTATAGAATTTTAGCGCATTAGCAGGATGATGCGAAATGAGGCATGGGGACGTTTCTCCTGTCTCGCGATGCATTCTTCATATAAGGAGTAGTAGTATTATGGATACAAAATTTAAATCAGGATTTGTAACAATCATTGGAAGGCCGAATGTAGGCAAATCAACCCTTATAAACAGACTGCTGGGTGAGCGGGTCTCCATCATTTCCAGCAAACCCCAGACTACAAGGAACTCCATCCGCTGCATTTATACTACAAGTGAGTACCAGATAGTTTTTATCGATACTCCCGGCATACATAAGCCAAAGCATATGTTGGGGGAGTATATGGTGAGATCGGCAACCGAGTCCTTGAAAGGCGTGGATGTAGTTGTAGTCATGTTTGACTGTTCCACAGAAATAGGCCCGGGAGACATGCATGCCGCAGAGGTGGCGGAAAAGGTCAACTCCCCGGTCATACTTGTGCTGAACAAAATAGACAAGATACCAAAATCCAGGCTGGAACAGATTGCCGCCTCATTAATAATGCATGAGGATTATTTTGACAGCATAATACCTGTTTCGGCAAGCACCGGGGAGAATCTGGATGAGCTTCTGAAGGAAATTGTGAAGCATCTGCCGGAAGGGCCCAAGTATTTTCCGGAGGACATATATACAGATATGCCTGAGAAGTTCATCGTATCAGAAATTATCAGGGAGAAGGTCCTTGAGCTTACATCAGAGGAAGTGCCTCATGGCACTGCCGTGGAAATTACCTCAATGAAAGAAAGGGAAAATAAGGATCTCATGGATATTGAGGCTACAATATACTGTGAGAAGGAGTCACACAAGGCGATAATAATAGGCAAGCAAGGCAGGATGCTGAAAGAGATAGGCATCAGGTCCAGAATTGACATAGAGAACCTTCTGCATTGCAAGATCAATCTTCAGCTTTGGGTCAAGGTGAGAAGCAATTGGCGTGACAGCAGAAGCGCACTTAAGAACTTCGGGTATAATTGGGAGTGATTCAATGCCGATATCCAAGACGGAAGGTATAGTCCTGAGGTATACCAACCTGGGAGAAGCCGATAAGATACTTACGATACTTACGAGAAACAACGGAAAAATCAAAGCAATTGCCAAAGGCTGCAGAAAACCTAAAAGCAGCCTTCTTTCATCGTCTGAGGTTTTTGTTTTCAGTGAATTCGTATTATATAAGGGTACGAGCTTTTATCACATTTCCCAGGCAGTTACTAGAGAAACCTTTTATAACATAAGGAAGGATTTGCTGAGGCTTTCTTATGCCACATATTTTGCCGAGCTTGCAGAAGCTGTTTCCGATGAGGGTATTCCCAGTGAAAGACTGTTCCTGCTGCTTGCAAAGACACTATACTATCTTTCTGCCGAAAGTATACCAATAGGGATTCTGAGTGTCGGCTACCAGCTCAAGCTTATGGATATCAGCGGGTACAGGCCAAATATTGCCAGGTGCGCCATATGCAGAAAGAGCAGTGAGGATTATACAAGATTCAGTGTTGATTTGGGCGGAGTAATATGCAGTAACTGCAGCACCGATGAAAATCAAAAAAATGCCGGAGAAGTTTTCAAGATAAGCCAAGGTACGGCTGAAGCTATTAATTTTTTGTTGAACATTGAAATTTCTAGACTAAATACTAAGAAAATTGATAATACTATTTTTAATGAAATTGAAAGAATAACAAGATCCTTCATCCAAAGCCACCTGGAAAAAAGGTTTAAGTCCCTTGATTTTTTAGATTCCATGAAGGATTTGAATGCCCAGAAGTAAATTTATTAATGTACTGAAAGGAGTAAGTTCCATGGATATAAGTCTGGAAAAGGTTGACATCATCAGGGATAGAACAGGAGTGACCTATAAGGAAGCCAAGGAAGCACTGGAAGCCGCAAACGGCAATGTAGTGGATGCCTTGATAAATATTGAAGAGGCGGGAGATAAAAGGTGGACGGAGACTATCTCGGTAAAAGGCAGCGAGGCTGTTGAAAAGCTGAAGGGAATAGTTAAATCGGGTAACGTGAACAGAATAAGAGTAAAGAAAGATGACTATGTAATACTTGACATCCCAGTCACTGCAGGAGCAATAAGCGCAGTGATGATACCGCAGCTTACGGCAATAGGAACTGCAGTTGCGCTGCTTTCAAAATGCGTAATAGAAGTAGAAAGGCCCAACAAGCAGACGATTAATGTATCGGAGGCAATAACAAATACAGCAGATAATTTGGCAGACAAAATCAAAAATGCCGCAGATGATTTCAAAAATATGACATCTCAGGCAGCAGGACATAATTCTACGATGGCAGATGCCGCAGATGCTTTCGGAGCTGTCAATGGCAATAACGACAATACATTTAAGCAATAGTATATTGACAAAATATTTATGATTTGCTAAATTAGTGTTAATGCCAGAATGTGTTGAAGAAGAGGAGTAATCAGGAAGTGCATTATCAGAGAACCGGAGGTGCTTCATAAAAAAGCACATGGTGTGAGCCGGCAATGCATGTGATTACGGGCGCTTTGGAGCATAAGCTTAAAAAAGAGGGCTTGGAAGATTTCCAAGTCAAAAAGGGTGGAACCGCGGAAGCAGACCTTTCGTCCCTTACTTCAAGGGATGAAGGGTTTTTCTATTGTATTTTCTATTCTATTATGGAGGGATGAAAAATGACATTTCAAGAAATAATCCTGTCGCTTCAAAAATATTGGGCTGAACAGCACTGTATCATTGCACAGCCTTATGATGTGGAAAAGGGAGCCGGCACAATGAGCCCTTATACCTTCCTTAAGGCTTTGGGGCCGGAGCCTTGGAGAGTGGCTTATGTAGAGCCTTCAAGAAGACCTGCGGATGCAAGGTACGGAGAGAATCCCAACAGACTGTATCAGCATCATCAGTTTCAGGTAATATTGAAGCCATCTCCCGACAATGTGCAGGATTTGTACCTGGGAAGCCTGAAAGCATTGGGGATTGACCCCGTCAAGCATGATATAAGGTTTGTGGAGGATAACTGGGAGGCTCCGACTCTTGGGGCCTGGGGACTCGGATGGGAGGTCTGGCTGGATGGAATGGAGATAACCCAGTACACATACTTCCAGCAGGTAGGCAGCATAGACTGTCAGCTGGAATCTGCGGAACTGACCTATGGCCTGGAAAGAATAGCGATGTATATTCAGAATATAAATAATGTATTCGATATTGAATGGGTTTCGGGGATAAACTATGGAGATGTGTTCAAGACAGCGGAATTCGAGCATTCAAAGTATAGTTTCGAGGAAGCCGATACCAAACTGCTTTTTACACTTTTTGACGAATATGAGGCAGAGGCAAAACGGCTGTTGGATAAGGGCATTATACTTCCCGCATATGACTACGTACTGAAATGCTCACATACCTTTAACATTCTTGATGCAAGAAAGGCTATAAGCGTTACGGAAAGGACCGGTTTTATCGGAAGGGTAAGAAATCTGGCAAGGCTTGTAGCTCAAGGTTATCTGAAGCAGAGAGAGGAATTGGGATATCCTCTGCTCAAAAAGGCTGTATTCGGAGGTGAAGAAAATGAGTAAGGATTTGTTATATGAAATAGGCACTGAGGAGATTCCTGCAAATTATATGCCTTCAACCCTAAAGCAGGTCAGGAGTATTTCCGAGGCAATGCTTAAAAATTACAGGATAGCCTTTGAGGAGATAAAGGCCTACGGCACTCCCAGGAGAATAGTGCTTTTTGTCAAAGGCATTGCGGAACAGCAGGAGAATCTGGAGGAATTGGTGAAGGGGCCGTCAAAGAGAGCAGCCTACGATGAAAACGGAAATCCGACCAAAGCACTGCTGGGCTTTTTAAAGGGTCAGAAGGCAGAGCTTGGCGATGTTTTTATACAGGAGCTTGCCGGTGTGGAATATGTATACTACAAGAAGCAGGAAAAGGGACAGCCTGTGAAAGAAGTACTGAAAACCATACTCCCCGATATACTTACTTCAATATCTTTTCCAAAGTCAATGAAATGGGGCAATAAGTCCTTCAGATTCGCAAGGCCTGTCAGATGGCTGGTGCCAATTCTGGGGGATGAGCTGATAGAGTTTGACAAGGACGGAATACAGTGCAGCCGGTATACTAAAGGACACAGGGTGTTATCTAAAGGCAGCATTGAGATAAATAACACTTCAGAGTATTTTGATAAGCTGAGGGCAGGTTTTGTCATTGCGGACCAAGAGGAAAGGCGCACAATAATACGCAGGCAGTGCGAGGAGCTGGCCAGGGAAAAAGGCGGAGAAGTGCTTATGGATGAAGAGCTGCTGGAGGAGATTGTATATCTTGTAGAGTATCCTACCGCTCTTATAGGCGGTTTTGATGCCGAATACCTTAAGCTTCCCAAGGAAGCAGTCATTACTCCCATGAAGGAGCATCAGAGATATTTTCCGGTTGCAGACAGTAATAAGAATCTTATGAATTACTTCATAACTGTGAGGAATGGGGACAGCCGCTTCCTTGAAACGGTGCAGGAAGGCAACGAGAAGGTTCTTAAAGCGAGGCTGGCTGATGCGGACTTCTTCTATAGGGAGGACAGGAAGGAATCCTTGGATAACTGCGCGGAGAAGCTGAAAAATGTAGTATTCCAGGAAACCTTGGGGACAATATATGACAAGACGCAGAGGATTGCCGCCATAGCAGAGCATCTGGCTGCGATTTTGGGTATAAGCGCCGGTGCGAAAAAGAACCTGCTGAGGGCTGCACATTTATGCAAAGCTGATTTGGTCACCAATATGGTTAAAGAATTTGATGA
>DAOLPD010000092.1:0-11611 GCA_035417425.1 Bacillota bacterium | reverse complement strand
GTGTGCCCTGCTATACTATACAAGCTCTTGCTTGCTATGCAAACTTATAGCTGTGCCGCATCATTCTTCTATTGCTCAGTAAGCTTCTCTTTTTCCTTCTTCTTATCACGTTTTTCCGTAGTGACCAGTTCCGGCTCAACCCTGTTAAACACCAAATCGATAGGCCTATCCTTCGTAGGCAGAATTGAGAGTATAACCTCATTCTTTTCATTCACTATTGACAGTTCCTCTGAGATTTCCAGGTCTGCCACTCTAAGAACCTGCCCTACTTTATATTTTGCTGCATCAACCGTAATTGCCGGAGGAATCTTCTCAACCTCACCCTCTATTTCCAGCTCTGTCATCTGCTTGTTAATAACCCAGCCGCTTCTTTCAATCTTCTCTCCGTTTACCACCAGTATCGGCACCTCTGCATGGATTATTTCGTGTAATTTAACAGGTTGAAAATCCACATGTATCAAATGCTGCTGCAGATGGTCCCTCTGTATCTCCTTAATAACTGCAGGTATTTCGGTTCCGTCTATTCTGAGTTTCACTACAACATTCTCGCCGTTCTTGGCAATAATATTATTAAGTTCACTCTCATCAATCTTGAGCAGCCTTCCGGCAGATCCCTTTCCGTAAAGTATTGCGGGAATGCAGTTCTCTTTCTTTAATTTTCTTGACTGCTTGTTGCCGGAGCCGGTCCTATTGTCAACATTCAACTCTACCTTCTTCATAAAAAAACCTCCATAAATGATTCTCATCTATGGAGTATTCCCAATAATTGCTTTAATTAAACAATCGGATTAATTATCTTTATTGCCCTTCTTTTAGTATTATTATGGTTGATAGAGTTTTTGTCGCAGTTTTCGGATTTCGAGTGTCTACTAAATGCTTCGTAGAATTTGTTTAAATCGCGTAACTCATAATTTGCAACAATTCATCTGGGTTTACAAATTATCTCTTGAATCCTTGTACTTAGAATATCCTTGGCATGAGCAGGCTTAATAATTACTGCAGTATCTGCGCCCCTGCCGGTTCCTCCTACAGCTATTACAGGTTCACCATAGGGTATCAGTCCTGCATCCAATGCCATTACAGAAATCTCTACACACACTTTTACCCCTTGTCCAAGCATTTTTAAGGAGTTAGCCATTATCTCAACAGGATTTATACCTCCGAACTTTGCGCTGAGAGCTCTCTCAGCTCCAGAAAGCACATGTGTTGTTGTAAGTACCTTTACCCCTAATGCCGATAATTCCTCTCTAACATTACTATTCATCTCATTTATACCCGGCTGCCCATAACCATATGCATGAGTTACACAAGTAATGTCCATTCCACATCCAATAAAATGTCTAGCAGTAGCCCCAGTATTTGAAGCAACAACGATGTGAGAAATGTTATTCTCTCTTGCAGCCTTTATAGCTAATTCTACAACCTTCTCTGTGTTTTTCTTTCCTTCATCGGTAAAATACATAGTATCACTCCTCATATAATAGTATTCGCAAGGAATTTTTAGCTATATTTCAGGATAATAGCCTTGCAATCAATTGTCCTGTTTAATGTTTCTTTGCTATACAATAACAATGTCTATGGTTTAGAATGTTGGCAGAAACCATGTCTGAAAGTTCCAGTTCTCCTTTAGCAGTCATATCAGATTTCTTTTTCGTTGATTACTTTACTGTAAAAAACTAGTTCGATTATTGTATTCTCTGCTTTACAACAGCAGACTTTATATTCCGCATACTAAGTAGGTGCCTTAAAACTCAAAAAAATTGCAACTTTTTAGAGGCTTGTTCAGGTGTGGTTTTTTCCTCTTTTAGGTACAACTTTCAATATTTCCTTGATTCACTATTGACATGTTACCGCTAGACTATCCTAGTATTTTCATATAATATACCAATACATTAAACTGCTTGTACTGCTCGTTCAAAAACTCAAAATTGCTCAGTTCCAACACATTAATAAGCCTTTCATCTATCGGTGCCATTATCTCGCAGTATTTCATTCCCCGGCTTATAGCCTGCTGCTCAGCAAAATCCACAAGTTTCTTCATAGACCCCATATCTCCGTCTATGAAACCTATATTAAGCCTCATATTCATGTGGGAATCCTCTGTGAGAACCATTACCGAATTAACCTTGCCGTCCAGAAGAACTCCGTATACGCAATTATCCTTCACAAGCCTGTCTATTAAATCATAGGCAGCTTTTTTGAAGGTCCACCCATAGCTTATATATCCGTTGGACATATAGTATGAGTTTCCTCTGGTTATCAAGTCCCATGCCGTAGCCGTACTCATAATATTAATGACTGTCTTTGATACATCAGGCTCCTTTGCCTCCTTGTCAAGCTCCTTGTAACCGTATGTGAAATATCCATCCTTTTTGAAACCCAGACTTTCCACTATCTTTATGCTCTCTCTGCTTTCAATTTCGGTACAAAGTCTTATGGTGTCCACAGCTTCCGCCTTTGCCCTGCTTATGAAATACTGAGTAATAGCTTTCCCGAAACCTTGACCTGCATATTTTTCATCTACTCTTATTCCCTCAAACCAAGCTTCTGAATCACTATGCTTTGTATACTTCGCAAAGCCTATGACATCCCCATCCTTCTCGCCTATTGTGAATTCTCCTTCTGCATCACTCACCCAGTGGTCAAAAACATGTTGTATGAAATCATGTCCTTCCCAAATTTTCGATGAAATCTCCAGCACCCTGCCTTTATCAGCCGGTGACACTTTTCTGAACCTGAACACATTGACCCCCTCCTCATCAGTAAGATATGAACCTGTCACCCAGATATTTCTTTATCAGTGATGGATCACTTTCCAAATTCAACTTGATAGATTCCCTGTCGGAATCTTCAAATATTACTTCAACTGTTGCATCACCTTTAAGAAATTGCTCCGCAACCGTCTTTTCATCCACTTCTCTGTACTGCACCTTCTTTCGTGCTTTTTCAGGCTTAATAAACTCCCTGGCAAAAAAGCTTCCCGAAATCCTTATTACCCTGATATAATTCATACTGCTCCTCCTATGCATAAACATATGTATTTATAGATTTCCCTACATAAGCCTTATAATTTCATTACTGAGGCAAGTCTCCAGATTAAGTTCTTTAATACTGCCTCCGAAATTCACCCTTATTCTCGTACCCCCTTTTTTGCCAATCACCTCTTGTACTACTCCCTCGTAGTATATCTTATGATAAACCCTTTGCCCTGCATGGACCTGGCTGCTGTAATCAATGCATTTTTGAAATTCCTCAACAAAGCGTGACGGTCTTACTGCCTTGCCGTATCTGCGCTTTGGAACGGCAATATATAATTCCCTTTTAGCCCTGGTCATAGCCACATAGAATAGGCGCCTTTCTTCTTCCAGGTCGTTTTTTAAGGAAGTATCATCCTTTATGTAAGGTGTAAGCCCTTCAACAGTACCGCATATAAATACTGTTTCAAATTCAAGCCCCTTAGCCTTATGCATGGTCAGCAACTTCACATTATTATGCCCGGAATTGGTGTATTCCTTTTGCCCCAATCTCTCAACAACATCTTCTGTATGCTGCATATAATTGACTATGCTTTTGAACCCGGCTGCTGAGCCTTCAATTTCTTCAATTATCTCTGACAGGCCTTTTGTACATATTCCCTTCGAAGCTGCATATTCCTTAAGGTATTCATCATAGCCCATTGCATTTCTGATATATCTTACTGCGTTTATCGGATTCATTCCTCCCAGCCTTTTTATGTCATTCTTAAGCTCGAATACACCATTTATCTGCAGCCTGTTCAGACTGCCCTGGCTGATTATGCCCTGAATAAAGTCTCCGCCGCAGTTCTCTGCCTTTTCCATCATATCCCTGCTTATATACCTTTTGGGCTTGTTCATAATCCTGATATAGTCCCTTGTGTCCCCCAAGCCTGTTCCAAGCTTGAGATAACTGATGATATCCTTGAATATCCAATGATTGTATACGGAAACCATGCCATCAAAAGTAATAAAAGGAATCCTGCAATCCAAAAAAGCATCAATAACCGCTCTGGATTGGAGATTTGTCCTGTATATCACGGCAAAATCCGAAAATTCCCTGCCGTTTCTGTTCATTTGTCCTATTCTGTCGGCTATTATTCTTGCCTCCTGCTCAAAGTCTTCCGCTTCGAATACAACAGGAAGGCTTCCCTGCCCGTTCACCGCTTCAAGATCTTTGGAATACCTGTTATTGTTGGTATTTATAACAGATAAGGCAGAGGCTAATATATTGCTTGTGGTTCTGTAATTAGTTTTAAGATATATTTTGCTGCAGCCCGAATAAAGCCTTTCAAAATTCAGGAGTATATCAGGAGCTGCACCCCTGAATCCATAAATGGATTGATCATCATCTCCTACAATGAAAAAATTATTGAGAGGCTCAGCTATAAGCTTTATTGCTTCAAACTGCAGTGCATTTATATCCTGAAACTCATCCACCAATATGTATTTGAACCTTTCCCTTACTTCTTTTAGAATCCCGGGATTTTCACGCAGCATATAAAGGCAGTCAAATAATATATCATCATAATCATATTTGCCGGACTGCTGTTTGAAATCTCTGTATTCCCTCATTATTCCTTTAATCTGGCTGCCGGTGCATGAAGCCGGCTTGAAATCTTCTGCTTCGGACATAGTACTTATAATATATTCCATATCACCGATTATATCCCTTACCTGCTCCTCATCCTCAGCAAAGCTTGCTTCCATCCTTCTGAGAAAATTCCTGATAATATTAAACTTATGGTTTTCATCAATCAGGTCTTCCAGCTTATATCCCTTATACTGTCTAAGCAGTTTGTAGAAAACAGAATGAAAGGTGCCAAAGCTCACCTTCCCGTCCATTTGGTTTCCCGAAAGCCTGTCATACCGTTCCTTCATTTCATTGGCTGCCGCTCTTGAAAAGGTAACAACAAGAATATTTTCAGGAAGAACCCTCCTGCTTTTTATCAGATTTATCACCCTTGAAGTAATGACAGTTGTCTTACCGGTACCCGGTCCTGCCAGCACCATGCAGGGTCCCGCTCCGTGCTTTACCGCTGTCAGCTGTTCCCTGTTCAAGCCTTGCAAATAGCTTTCCATCAATATACCTTAATCCTTTATAAATAATATAAGAATAATACATTTATAGTATATCATAAAAAAAAGCCTTACACCGATAAAACGATGAAGGCTTTTTTTCTATGGGGATATTGATTTTGTATATTGCTTTACCCGGTATATCTGCAGGAACCAAACACAGCCCAGTATCATGGCACCAATCAAATCTGTGTCCAAACCCGGATCAATTAACAACACGCCTGCCGCCAGCAGCAGAATTCTCTCATACCACTTATCATTTGTGAAAAAGTAACCGGTGGTTGACGTACCTATGCATATCATGCCGATAACTGCCGTTGTCAAAGCAAAGAGTATAGTCAAAATAAATAAAGGTGTAGACGTCATTCCTTCAGGCCTTACCAGAACTAATATAGGTGACATAACAAAAATATACGGTATCAGATAAGCTGCAAATCCCAGCTTAAAAGCTTCCACTCCTGTTTTAAAGGGATTGGATTTGGCTATGCCTGCCCCGGCAAAGGCAGCCAAGGCCACCGGAGGGGTTATATCCGCCACTATACCGAAATAAAATACAAACAAGTGAGCCGCCAATGGATTGACGCCCAAAGCTATCAAAGCAGGGGCCGATACTGTCGCCTGAATAATGTAGTTTGCTGTTGTAGGCACTCCCATACCGAGAATCAGGGACCCTATCATGGTAAGAGCCATAGTAATGTACAGATTGCCTCCAGCCAATTTTACAAGGCCTCCGGACATTTTCATACCAAGTCCGGTAAGAGTGATAATACCTACGATTATACCCGCTGTAGCACAAGATACGACAACCGGCAAGGCTGATCTTGCCCCTTCCGCCAATGCGTCAATAACATCCTTCAAAGACATACGGGTTTCCTTTAAAATCATGGAAGCAGCTATACACAAAACTATCCCGATGAACGCTGCCAGCATAGGCGTAAAACCTTTCCCCAACAGGTATATCATGCCTATGAGCGGAAGACCGAGAAACCATTTTTCTTTCAGGAGTTTCCTCCAACTGGGCAGTTCCTCCTTTGGTATTCCCTTCAAACCGGATTTCTTAGCTTCAAAATGAACAGTGATAAATATTCCCGTAAAATATAGCAGGGCCGGTATTACAGCAGACAGGGCAATCACAGCATAAGGTATGTTTAAAAACTCCACCATTACAAATGCCGCTGCTCCCATTACCGGAGGCATTATTTGTCCTCCCGTTGAAGCAGCTGCTTCAACGGCACCTGCGAACTCCGGCCTATAACCTATACTCTTCATAAGCGGAATGGTCACCGAGCCTGAGCCTACCGTATTGGCAATGGAGCTGCCGGATACCGTGCCTTCAACAGCACTGGCAATAACTGCAGCTTTGGCAGGCCCGCCCATTTTACTGCCTGTCAAAGCTACCGCAACATTTGTTATCCATTCCCCTATTCCTGTTTTGCCTAAGAAAGAAGCAAAAAGCATAAACAAGAATATAAATGTTGAGGATACTTCAATTGGAATTCCGAGTATTCCTTCGGTGCTTATCCACTGGAAAACGGCTATTCTTTTTATGCTTAGACCCTTATGTGCCATAAAGGACGGAAAATAGGCGCCGAAATAGGCATATAGCAGGAAAAATGATGCCAGACATACAATAACCGGCCCTGCCAGCCTTCTTGTGGCTTCTAAAACCAATAATACCGCAATAATACCAATTGCCATGTCCATACTGTTATAAACTCCCGCCCGCCAAACCAACTCTTTGTAAAATATAACATGGTAAGCCGACACAGCAAAACCAAGAAAAGACAGAACATAATCATACCATGGGATATTATCACTCACAGTTTTCTTGCTTGCGGGATAAAGCAGGAATATTAAAATCAATGCCGCACCTACGTGGGGAGACCTTTGTATAGTTGAAGGAAAAACTCCCATCACAGCCGTATACAATTGAGCCAAAGACCAGGCTACAGCAAGTATAAATGCAAATTTTGCAACCGGTCCCTGCAATCTTCGAAAAGCAAACTCCCGGTCATATTTTGCAAGAACCTCATCGGATTCTTTTTTATCTAAGGTAATATCGTTGAGTCTTTTATTGAAGCTATCCTCCTCATTTGCTGCATCATTTTTCTTATCTCGTTTGTCTTGCATATATTGACCTCCTTAATGAAGGCCGGGGGCGCTGCTGCCCCCGACCTTATCCACATTTAGTCGATAGGCTTGATAGCTTCCGGTACTGCAATACCCTGTTCCTGAAAATACTTATAGGCTCCTTTGTGTAACGGAGTGGTAAGACCGGCCAACAGTGCATCCTTATTACCTGCAGCCAATTCGTCACTTAACCACTTAGCTGCCCCATGGGCATTCGCAACTTCACCGGCTTTCTCAACCCAGATTTTTGTCAATTCATACACAATTTCTTCAGGTACGTCTTTTTGTACATATAACGCTGCCTGGCAGTTGATTGTCTTAACATCTTCTTTATTGCCGTAAGTACCTGCCGGTATTATATACTGGCTGAAGAATGGATGTTTCGCTTTGATTTTGCTGTATAATTCATCGCCGATTTCAATAATATTGATTTCACGGGTTAACTGAATATCGGTAATGGCAGCTGCCGGAACGCTCAAAACGTTAAACGCCGCATCCAGATGCCCATCCTTCATCTTGCCGGAGGCATCCCCAAAGCCGTCATATGCAGCCTTAACATCATTAAATGTCAGGCCTGCCTCGGCAAATACCGCCTCAGTCAATACAACAGTCCCGCTTCCTACAGGGCCTACCGCTACCCTTTTGCCTTTAACATCAGCCAATGAATTTATTTTGCTGTCTGCCAATGCCACACCCTGATACACTTCCGGATAAATAACAGCAACCGTTCTGAAATTCTGCTGCTTTTCTTTGAATGCACCCCTGCCGTTCCATGCGTCATCGGCAATGTTATTCATAGCCATTCCCAGTTCAACTTCTCCGGCATGAAGCCTGTTCATATTCTCTACCGATGCACCGCTGGGCTGGCTTGTTACCTGTACAAGCTCACTGTAGTTATTCCAAGTGTTCGCCATTGACCCTCCAAGAGCAAAATAAGTGCCGCCGGTTGAACCGGTTAAGATGCTAATCTGCTTTTTCTCAACTGCTGCCGGTTTCTCCTCGATGGGCTTTTCCTCAGCCGGTTTTTCCTCTGTGACTGCAGGTTGTTGTGCAGTTCCGCAGCCAATCAGCAAACTGCCCGCAACAAATAGGGTTACCAATAAAAAAACTAATTTTTTTCTCATTGTTATACTCCCTCCCTCAATTTTTTTGTTCACCAGTATATATATTTCAGGCCTGAAGCTCTATGGAGCAGAATGCGGCATACTGCCTGTATACATGTCCGTTTATAATATATATTGTGAAAAAGTTATATCATTACAAGTTTGTTGAAAACTCTGCAGCATATGAATCAGTCACTGAAGCTGATATCAGCATCTTTGTTGGGGTATTCCATTATCTGCCCTTCCCAGGTTCTTATGGTTATGGTATCTCTGCCATGAGAAATCAAGTATTCGGGCAGCATAGGAGTTTTGCCCCTTCCTCCTGGAGCATTTATAATAAACGTAGGAATCGCAAGGCCGGAGGTATACCCTCTTAAGTGCTCCATTATTTGGATGCCGATATCTACACTGGTTCTAAAATGCAATGTTCCCACAACGCCTTTAGCATGGAAAATATAGTATGGTTTGACTCTGATTGCAACAAGCTCTTGGCAAAGCTTTTTCATTATATAAGGGTCATCATTTATGCCTCTCAGCAAAACAGATTGATTCCCCAGGGGTACTCCGGCATCTGAAAGCATTTCGCAAGCCTTTTTGGTTTCTTCCGTAATCTCCAATGGGCTGTTGAATTGTACATTTACATAGACCGGATGATGCTTTTTAAGCATTTCACAGAATTCCGGAGTTATTCTCTGGGGTAAAGTGACAGGCATTCTTGAACCCAAGCGCTTGAATTGAATATGCGGTATAGTATCAAGCTCTCCCAATAACCAGTCAATTGTTTCATCAGATAATGTAAAGGGGTCTCCGCCTGTAATCAGGACATCTCTGATCTCCGGCGCATTTCTGATGTATTCGACAGCTTCCTGCATATCTTCTTTAGTTTTCGGAACATCTATTTCGCCGATATTCCTTCTTCGCTGGCAATGCCTGCAATACATGCCGCATTGATTTGTAACATTGATTATTAATCTGTCAGGGTATCTGCGGGTAATGCAATTTGCCGGATTGGTAAACTCCTCACCCATTGGATCTGCGCTTCCAATGCCTTCCTGCAGTTCTAAATCAAGAGGTATCGATTGTAAGAATATAGGGTCTTTATAATGATCCCCCTCCGGCTCAACCAGGGACAGAAAATATGGCGAAATCGCCCATCTGAACTTTTTCCCTACCTCATCAATACTGCTTTTCTGTTTATCGGTCAGCTTTATAAATCTTGCCAGATTATCTGATTCTGTTATTCTGTTCCTGATTTGCCAGTGCCAGTCATTCCAATCTTCATCTGAGGCGCCAAGAATCTCTTTTATCTTTACCTGTCTTTCCTTAATTTTTTCCTTAAGGGTTAAACCCGTATATATGCTTTTTGCAGCTTCCAGATAAGGTTCAATACGTTTCTTTAATATATCCGCCCGCTCGAGGGATATCTGTCTTGAACTCTTCTTAGAAATATCCATTTCCTGCCTCCCGCAAATTAGAATTTTTTCGATATGTACGTTTTCATTTGTATTTGAAGTGTTGGGCATTTTCATATGGAATTGTGCTGATCAGACGCAATTTACCGCTAATATTTGCAATATCAATGCCAAGTCATTAAATATAATTTTGCAGTACTTTTATACGGCTAAAGTAAATAATATTATCATATATAAATAGTGTAAGCTGTTAGCTCTTTTCAATATATACAATCATCCAAACCATACCAGTTGTTTACACTTTAAATAATTATGTAATTCAGCAAAACAGACCATTTGGGTGCTTCCGGTTTTTTCACTTGAACCATTCAAACCCATACATATTGATATGAAATTTATACAGTACTGCAGGAATTATTTGAAAGGCAGGTAATACTATGACATATCTTAAGCCGTCAGGTCTTTCTATTATCACCCGTTCTGAAAAGCATAAGGAATACGTAATCAATCAGCTGGCTAATCTTCTGGGTCCCGAAGTGCCTATTAAAGGCTACTCAATTATTGAAGGGATAAAAGAACCGATCTATGACAGGTTGGTACTGATATGTCATGAATATTTAAAGGAAACAGCCATTAAATATATTGACCCCAGGGCTGAGATTCTGGTAGCCAGAAGAGCCTTAAACCACTATATGCTTGAGGATGTATTGCACATACCCAATGGAGAATCGGTATTATTTGTTGATGTTAATAAATATCTTGCTGAAAACTCAATTTCCCTTCTTGTCGGGCTGGGTATAAACCATATAAAAATGTATCCCTATTACCCCGGGCAGAAATATTTACAACAGGCAAGCTACGCGATAACAACAGGAGAAACTCATTTGGTTCCGGATTATATAAAAAACGTTATAGATCTGGGTTACAGCAAAATAGACCTGACCACAATAACTGAAATTATGCTGAAAATGAATATATTGGATGAGAGAACAAACTTGATATCCGTCAGATTTCTGCAGGACTTTGTTTACTCAAGCAAAAAAGTTGTAAAAGCGCTGGAAACCGCTGATAATATAAAAGAACAGCTTAATACCATATTGAATGTGATAAATGACGGAATTGTAGGTATTGATAACAGAGGCAAAATAATGTTCAGCAATGAGAATGCGAAAAAACTTTTCTCTTCCAACGGTAAGGGCAATATGCCGGCAATTCTTGATGACATACTTGATACCGATAACTTAAGTCAATACAGGAAAGTCCATGAAATAATGGGCAAAAAAATACTTTTGACAATGATGCCCATTATAAAAAGCAATGAGAATCACGGAGCAATTATAACATTTAAGGATCTGTCCGAAATAATAGAAATGGAAAACATCGTCAGGGCAAATTTGGCGAAGAGAGGGCATACCGCCAAATATGACTTCTCCAGTATAATCGGAAAAAGCAAGCAAATAACCGAAACCAAGGAAATCGCAAAAAAGCTTGCTAAAAGCAATTCAACCCTTCTGCTTACAGGTGAAAGCGGAAACGGAAAAGAGCTGTTCGCCCATGCAATTCACAAGGCTTCCAATAAACAGCAAGGCCCTTTTGTAGCTGTAAATTTTGCGGCTCTGCCCGAAAACCTTTTGGAAAGCGAATTGTTCGGCTATGAGGAGGGTGCGTTTACAGGAGCAAAAAAAGGAGGACATGCCGGACTTTTTGAGCAGGCCCACAATGGGACCATATTTCTGGACGAAATAGGTGATGCATCCTTAAGAATACAAGCCAGGTTATTAAGAGTGCTTCAGGAAAAGGAAGTAATGCGGGTAGGCGGCACTAAAATTCTTCCGATAGATGTGAGGATAATAGCAGCTACCAACAAAAATCT
>DAOLPD010000091.1:0-11668 GCA_035417425.1 Bacillota bacterium | reverse complement strand
GGCAAAGGCATAAAAGTAGGCACTTTCAGGCCAATCAGCATCTGGCCTTTCCCTGAAAGGCGGTTGAGAGAATTGGCAGCCAGGGTTAAAACCATTGTAGTACCTGAAATGAATTTAGGGCAGCTGGTCCTGGAAGTTGAAAGAATTTGCGGCTGTAATGCAAAAATTGAAAAATTGAACAAGGTCAGCTGCGAGATCATTTATCCCGAGGAAATAGTCAGTAAGATAGAGGAGGTACTCTAATATGCCCAGTGTATTAGTTGAGAATTACTTTAGAACTGAAAAGCTTCCGCAGATATGGTGCCCGGGCTGCGGTCATGGGATAATAACAAGAGCAATAGCTTCCGCAATAGAGAAATCAGGAATTGATAAAGACAAAATTTGTGTTGTATCAGGTATAGGCTGTTCATCAAGAGCACCGGGATATCTTGACTTCAACACACTACATACCACTCATGGACGGGCTCTGGCTTTTGCGACAGGCATAAAAATGGCAAAACCGGATATCAAGGTTATTGTGATAATGGGAGATGGAGATGCGACAGCTATCGGAGGCAATCATCTTATTCACGCATGCAGAAGGAATATAGGAATAACGGCTATAGTGTACAACAACAGCATATACGGTATGACAGGAGGCCAATATTCGCCTACCACACCGAAATATGATAAAGGTACTACAGCTCCTTACGGAAATATTGATAAATCCTTTGATATATGCAAACTTGCCGCCTCAGCGGGAGCCACCTATGTAGGAAGAGCTACGGCTTACCATGCAAATTTGGTCGCATCCTTGGTTCAGAATGCATTAAACAACGAGGGATTTTCCCTGATAGAAGCTATAAGCATGTGTCCGACCTACTACGGCAGAAAGAATAAAAAGGGCAGTGCAGTAAGTATGATGGAATGGCAGAAGAACAATGCAGTTAACATATCAGCAGCGGCAAAGATGTCTCCTGAAGCACTGGAAGGTAAATTCCTCATTGGTGAATTAAAGAACAGTCCGGAACCGGAATACACTAATGAGTATCAAAAGATAATTGATAGATTGAAAAAGGAGAGTCAGTGATGGAAAGGTATGAAATCAGGCTTAGCGGCTCAGGAGGACAAGGATTGCTTTTGGGGGGAATAATACTGGCGGAAGGTGCCATAAATGACGGTAAGAATTCGGTACAGACACAGTCCTATGGTCCGGAGGCAAGGGGCGGAGCCAGCAAATCAGAGGTTATAATATCAAGTGAAGAGATAGATTTTCCAAAAGTAAGAAGTTGTGATATACTGTTGTCTTTGACTCAAAAAGCCTATGACCAATACAATACGGGTCTGAAGGAAGACGGGATACTTATAGTAGACAGCTCTGTAAATGTTGTACAGGCAGGAAATATTAAGCTATACAGTGTTCCTATACTTGATACAGCCGTTAAAGATCTGGGCAAACCAATGGTGACTAATATTGTTGCCCTTGGAGCATTGGTCGAGATAACAAAGGTTATATCAAAGGAGTCTTTGGAAAAGGCGGTTCTTGACAGGGTTCCAAAAGGTACGGAGGAGCTCAACAGGAAAGCACTTGCGAAAGGATATGAAATAGCAAAAACACTAATGTAAATGGAGATAGGCAGTATGAGTGAAAATATCAACTTGATGAAAGTTCTGCAGAGAAGATTTCAAAAGCTGAGTAAAGGACAGAAGATAATTGCACAATACATAATGAAAAACTATGATAAGGCTGCATTTATGACTGCAGCAAAATTAGGGGAAGTGGTAGGAGTAAGTGAATCAACGGTTGTAAGGTTTGCGATTACAATCGGATATGAAGGATATCCCCAATTGCAGAAACAACTGCAGGAAATGGTAAGAACCAAACTTACAACAGTTCAAAGAATTGAAATGAGTACAGATTATTCCAATCAGGCAAATGTGTTAAAGACTATCCTAAAGTCTGATATGGAAAACATAAGGGGAACAATGGAAGAAATAGACGGCTCGGCCTTTGAACAAGCAGTAAATGCTATAATTGAAGCAAAAAGCATTTACATAATAGGCTTAAGGAGTTCCAATACACTTTCAGAGTTTCTGGGTTTCTATCTCAATTTTTTAAGGGATAATATTCATGTTGTGACATATACTATCGGAGATATTTTTGAACAGCTTTTCAGAATCGGCAAAGATGATCTGGTAATTGGAATTACATTTCCAAGATATTCTGCAAGAACATTAAAGGCCTTTGAATATGCAAAATCCAGAGGAGCAAAAACAATAGCAATAACAGACAGCTTACTTTCGCCTCTATGTACTAATGCAGATTATACGCTTATTGCAAAAAGCAATATGGAGTCCTTTGTGGACTCAATAGTTGCTCCTATGAGTGTGCTGAATGCATTGATTGTAGCGGTAGGAATCAAGGAGAAGCAAAATATATCCGATTCCTTTGCAAGGCTGGAGGATATATGGAACAAATACAATATTTTTTCGGCAGATAAGGATGAGTAATAAAAATCCTGCTTTGTACAAAGCAGGATTTTTTTCATGTTTTTATGATATAATAACTAATGTAATTTAAGGGGGAATTTGATGACCAGGCTTTATCTTGTAAGGCATGGAGAAACTGAATGGAATAAAAATGGCAAGGTTCAGGGAAGAACAGACACAGAACTCAGCCCTGAAGGAGTAATGCAAGCGGAACTGTTAGCAAGGAGGCTTGCAGGAGAAGATATAAACGTAATATACTCCAGCAGTCTGAGAAGAGCTTTGAAAACGGCTGAGATTATTGCAGAGTATAAGCAATGTGAGATTATTAAATCCGATAAGTATCACGAGATATGCTTCGGCCCCTGGGAGGGTATGACAATAAATGAAATCAAGGAAAAGTACAGTGAACATTACAGGGCCTACAGAGAGGATCCGGTTAATTTTAAACTGCCCGGGGCAGAAACCCTTATTGATCTTACAGAGCGTACATATGGTGCGGTTATGGATATAGTCAGCCGTCATACAGGCAGCAATATACTGCTGGTATCCCATGGTACGGCTATTAAAGCAGTAATAATCAGAATACTGGGATTAGATATTATTGACTTTAAGAGATTCATGATAGACAACGCATCAGTTTCAATACTGGAATTTCCTGAGGATGACACAGAAAAGCCTGTATTAATATGTCTGAATGACACCAGTCATTTAGAGGAAGAAAATATGTAGCAGGATTGTATAGTTAATTAAATAGTTGAAAGGATGTTTTTCTTGAAATATGATGTAATAGTTGTCGGGGGAGGCCCCGCAGGAATGATTGCTGCCGGTACAGCCGCCTCTAGAGGGAAAAGTACCATGCTGGCAGAAAAGAATGAAAAGCTTGGCAAAAAGCTGTTTATCACGGGCAAAGGAAGATGTAATGTTACAAATACCGCTGATTTTGATGAATTTATGAAGAATATTCCGAAGAATTCAAAATTCTTTTTCAGCTCCTTCAGCAGCTTTTCAAACGATGACCTTATTTTACTTTTGGAATCCCTGGGACTTAAAACAAAGGTGGAGAGAGGCGGGAGGGTTTTCCCCGAATCCGACAAGTCCGGTGATGTAATAAAAGCCTTGGAAAGATATCTGAATAAGAATAAAGTTGATGTAAAGCTTAACAGTAAGCTTCTGGACATAAGACAGAAAGATGGTGCTGTAACAGGGGCTTTATTTGACAATGGCCAGGTAGTGGAATGCAGCTCAATAATCATTTGCACAGGCGGACTATCATATCCATTGACAGGGTCAACGGGAGACGGATATAGAATTGCAGGAAAAGCAGGACACAGCATAGTAGAGCCCAGGCCGTCATTGGTGCCTCTGGTGTCAAATGATGCATTTATTAAGGAATTGCAGGGACTGTCCTTGAAAAATGTTGCAATTAAAGCATACGCAGAGGGGAAGCTTTTGTATGAGGACTTCGGAGAAATGCTTTTTACCCACTATGGATTATCAGGCCCTGTTATTTTGTCTGCCAGTTTTTTTATTTCAGATTATCTCAGAAGAAAGAAAGAAATAATAATAAGTATTGACCTGAAACCGGCTCTTTCCGAAGAAGAGCTTGATAAAAGAATAATCCGCGATTTTGAAAAGAATATAAATAAACAGTTCAAGAATTCACTGGATCAATTACTGCCTCAAAAACTCATACCGGTTGTAATATCCCGATCGGGAATAGACGAATCAAAAGAGGTTCACCAGATAACCAAACAGGAAAGGAAGGACATGGTAAAGCTGCTTAAGGGATTTACAGTCACTGTATCAGATACAAGGCCTATTGAAGAAGCCATAGTTACTTCAGGAGGTATCAATCTGAAGGAGATTAACCCCAGGACAATGGAGTCAAAGCTTGTTAAGGGATTGTACTTTGCAGGTGAAATAATTGATCTGGATGCTTTTACCGGAGGTTTCAATCTGCAGATTGCATTTTCCACCGGTTATGCGGCAGGTTTTTACGCATAGCTGAATAAACACCTCCCTAAAGAGGAATTATCTAAATAAATACACATGAGGGAGGATAAAGAAAGTGAATAGCAGTTTCCAAAGCTGGTGGGGCAGAGTTGACGGTTTAATCAGAAAAGCTCTTCTTCTATTATTTGCAGCTCTCATAATTTCACAGGCATTGCTGTTAAACCAGGCAATAAGAACCTTTATAAGCAGGATAGACAAGCTGGAAGGTAAGTCCATAGCCGATAGCCAGCTTTTTATAAAAAGGGGAGAGATTGAGATAACAATAGAGAATTATTCAACACTGAAGCCGCTGGTTTTTTATATAAACGGAAAAAGCATTGATGCTCCGAATGGAAGATCCATAAGGCTGCAAGTGAAGGATAGTGATATTATTGAGGTAGGAGGAGGCCCCTTGAATGATACGGCGGTTCTTAAGGTTACGGCTGTATCCGACAGCATAACGGTGCCCGAACCGGGAAAGCTTGTATATGTGAAAGACAATCTTGTGATGATTGACAGGATAAGGATAAAATAGGAGCATATCTGTGACCAATAATCTTTTATTTTGAAATCCTTTCTGGTAAAATTGTATATGTCAAAACAATAGGGGGGTTATCCATGAGCGGTTATAAAGTAATAGCCATAGACGGACCTGCCGGAGCAGGAAAGAGTACCATAGCAAAAAGGCTTGCAGATACCATAGGCTATACTTACATAGACTCAGGGGCAATGTACAGGGCAATAACGCTGAAGGCGCTGAGAGAAAATATTCCGATGAAAAAGAAAGACATGTTGATCAGCATGGCTGAACAAACGGATATAGATTTTCGTGAAAACAGCATATATCTTGACGGCAGAGCTGTCAATACAGAAATAAGAGAAGAGGATGTAAACAGAAATGTATCTTATATTGCAGCAATACCTGAGATAAGGAAGCTTTTGGTTGATATTCAAAGGAAGATATCCATGAATAAAAATGTGGTAATGGATGGACGTGATGTAGGTACAGTCATTTTTCCCAATGCCGATTTAAAATTTTATATTACAGCTTCTGTTGAGGAAAGAGCGGAGAGAAGATATAAAGAGTTGAAGCAGAAAGGCTATGAGGCTGAGATTAAGGATATCAGATCACAAATCGAAAAAAGGGATTATATTGATTCTACAAGAAGTGACTCTCCTCTGAAAGCAGCCTCTGATGCCATAATAATCGATACGACAGGCAAAAGTATAGATGAAGTATTGAATGAAGTAGTTTCATATATTTAATCAAAGGGGGAGGGGCTGATGTTTTATAGGTTTGCCAGGGCATTATTGATACCTGTATTTTTATTATTTTATAATTACAGAATAACAGGCCGGGAAAATATTCCAAAGGACGGCTCATATATCGTCTGTGCAAACCATGTAAGTGCAATAGATCCGATATTTGTGGGAATCGCAATACCAAAAAGGATGTACTTCATGGCAAAGGTTGAATTATTCAGAAATAGACTGCTGAGGGCATTGATGAACAGCCTGGGCGCATTTCCGATAAAAAGAGGGGAAGTGGATATTAAGAGTATAAAAACTTCTCTTAAGCTTTTAAACAGCGGAAAAATCCTTGCTCTTTTTCCGGAGGGAACAAGGAAAAAAAGTGAAGAAATTGATGCTGAGCCCGGTATTGCAATGTTAGCAATAAAGTCAAAAGTTCCGATTGTACCGGTGGCAATTATCAGCAGTTATAAGTTTTTTAAGAGGACAGATGTAGTTATAGGAGAACCGATTGAGCTTGCTGAATTCTATGATAAGAAGCTTTTGAATGATGAGTATATTAAAATAAGTATCGATATTATGAAAAAGATTTATGAGCTTAAGAGGGATGATAAAAATGAAGATAATTATTGATAAATATGCAGGATTCTGTTTCGGTGTAAAAAGAGCTGTAGATAAAGCCTTTGGAGAAGCGGATAATAAGAAGGACAGAAAGATTTTTACTTTTGGCCCCCTTATTCATAATGATCAGGTAACAGGCAAGCTTGAGGAACTTGGTATAAAATCTGTGGACAGCCTAGATGAGATAGACTGTGAAGGTGCCGAACTTATTATTCGTTCACACGGAATAGGCGAGGAAAAGTACAGGCAAATTGAAGAAAAGGGATTTGGATATATTGACTGCACATGTCCTTATGTATCGGCAATACATAAAAAGGTACAGGAATATCATAAGAAAGGCTATAAAATATTTATCGCAGGAGATAAAGCTCACCCCGAAGTAATAGGTATAAATGGATGGTGTGACAATTCGGCACATGTAATTGAGGATGAAAAAACAGTAGACAAACTTCCTATATATGATAAAATATGTTTAGTTGCACAAACTACTATTACAAAAAAAATTTGGGACAGCGTAGTGGATGCTATTAATAAAAAATATAAAAATGCAATTATATTTAATACCATATGCAGCGCAACTGAAAAAAGGCAGGAATCGGCTGAACAGCTTTCAAAAAAAGTTGATTGTATGATTGTAATTGGAAGCAGAAAAAGTTCTAATACAAATAAGCTTTATCAGATATGCAAGGAGAATTGCGATAATGCTTATCATATTGAGAAAGCGGAGGATTTGCCGGCAGGAATGCTGAAGAGATTTGAGACAGTTGGTATTACGGCGGGTGCATCCACACCTGATTGGTTAATTAAGGAGGTTATCGTAAAAATGCAGGACAACGGCAATATTATGGGGGATCCGGTAGAAATAGCGGAGAATCAGGAAAACATAGTGGATGATAGGGAAGAAATGGAGAAACAGGAAGATACGGCAGAAGACCAGGGAAACATGATGGAAGAATATGAAAAGACCATGAGATCAGTCTACCCCGGGGACACTGTAAAAGGAACCGTAATCATGGTTACTGATGATGAGGTCATGGTTAATATTGGATATAAATCCGACGGGATAATAAAAAAGGAAGACTATACCTGGGAGACTGATGTTAACCTGAAGGATATAATAAAAACCGGAGACGAATTGGAAGTAATGGTAGTAAGCATAAATGACGGTGAAGGTAATGTCGTGCTTTCCAAGAAACTTCTGGATGCCGAAAAGAACTTTAATAAAATTGAAGCGGCATTTAATGAAAAAACTCCTGTTGAAGGTTATGTTAAGGAAATAGTTAAGGGCGGAGGGATAGTCGAAATTATGGGCGTTAAGGCATTTATGCCTGCATCCCAGTTCGATGTACGGTATTCCGAGGACCTTAGCGGCTTCGTTAATAAAAAAGTTGATGTTGAAGTTATTGAATTTGATCCGGATAAAAGAAAAGTTGTTGTATCCAGAAAATCGCTTCTGAAAAAGCAGAATGAAATTAAAGAAAAAGCGTTATGGGAAAACATCGAAGTAGGACAGAAATTAACTGCTGAGGTTAAGCGACTTGCTGATTTTGGTGCTTTTGCAGATCTTGGCGGTGTAGACGGACTCATTCATATATCTGAACTTTCATGGTCAAGAGTTAAACATCCTTCTGAGATTGTAAAACCCGGCGACAAAGTTGAAGTAATAGTATTATCTGTTGATAAGGAAAAGAAAAAGATTTCCCTCGGGCTTAAGCAGACTCTTCCGGAGCCGTGGTCTGTTGTGGGAGAAAAGTATAAGCCGGGAGATACAGTTGATGTTAAGGTATTGAGATTTTCGAACTTTGGAGCCTTTGTAGAGCTTGAACCGGGTATAGACGGTCTTGTTCATATTTCACAGATATCTGACAAGAGAATTGCAAAGCCTTCAGATGCACTGAAAATAGGAGAAACCGTCAAAGCAAAAATAATTGATATAAAGCCTGAAGAAAAGAAGATAAGCTTGAGTATAAAAGAACTCATTGAAGTAAATGGCGAAGAGGCTAAAGAAGAAGCTGAAAAGCCAGTTGTTGAGGAAGTTAAGGAAGAAGCAACAGAGCCAATTGCTGAGGCAGCTGAAGAAACCATTGAAGAAACCATTGAAGAAACAACTAAAGAATAAACAAAGAACCACAAGCAGCACACTTCATTGTGAAATTCACAAGAAGTGTGCTTTTTTAATTTGTTTTAGCATTTATGTATAAATATTTTTTTATTGTCAACACTAATATCGACCTCACAAAATACATTGAGACCCCCTTTACATTATATTATCGTGATATAATACATATCACGACTTTTTTTTATGTTTTTCATATGATAGAATAGTGATAATCCAATCTATTATTAATCTGTTAGGAGTTTGCTTATGTTAGATAACTATGAAGGATTTAAAGAAAAGATATTAAGGCTTACGGGGATAGATTTGTCAAGCTACAAGGAGCGGCAGATGCGAAGAAGGATAGACTCGCTTATCCGCAGGAACAACTATGATGACTACGATATGTATTACAAAGCATTGACGCAGGATTCAGATCTATATAATGAATTCATCAATTATCTGACAATTAATGTATCAGAGTTTTACAGGAATCCCGAGCAGTGGAAGGTCCTGGAGAATGAAATAATGCCTGAAATAATGAAATTTAATAAAAAGCCTAAAATATGGAGCGCTGCATGTTCTACAGGAGAAGAACCTTACTCTCTTGCAATGATGATGAGCAGATTCGTTGATCTGAGCAGCCTCAAGATACTTGCAACGGATATAGACGACGCTGCGGTGAATAAGGCAAAAAAGGGGATATATTCTTCAAAGAGCCTTGAGAACCTGCCAAGGAATTTTGTTGATAATTTTTTTGTAAAATCGGGGGATTATTACAAGATAAGTGAAAAGATAACCAACTGTATAGAATTCAGGCATCATAACCTGCTGGTGGACAAATACCCTGAAAACTGTGATCTGATTGTATGCAGGAATGTAATGATTTATTTTACGGAAGAAGCTAAAACAATAATGTACCATAATTTCAGGAATTCCCTAAGCAGCAATGGAGTGTTGTTTGTCGGCAGCACGGAGCAGATAATACTTCCGCACAGATATAAACTGGAGTCAGTGAAAACTTTCTTCTATAAAAGAAGCGGACAAGTATAGGAAGTGTAATGGTGGGCCTTCAGGGACTCGAACCCCGGACCAACCGGTTATGAGCCGGTTGCTCTAACCAACTGAGCTAAAGGCCCAAACAGCAACAAATATAATAATATACTAACGAAATAAATTTGTCAATTGACAAGTTTGTTTTTTTTCTTTTGATATATATCATAGCACTCCAAAATATAATATATTAACCGGAATTATAGGTACATATTGTGATTGGAGTGGATATAATGCTGTCACGGACGGAAATCAAATGTGCATCGGATATAAATCAAAAAGAAATGAGAACCCTGGCAGATGTATTAAACAATTATGATTTTCGGGTAGAATCGATAGACAGAGTCAGAAGTGCATATAAGGTTGGTACGGATAAAGGTTTTTTTTGTTTGAAACGTGTAAGCAATGGTTATGAAAAAGCTAAGAAGAGCTATAATATTATGCTGCATTTGAAAGAAAACGGCTGTGACTATATTGCAGAATACTACTGTACAAAAGAAGGAAAACCGATAATAAAACGTAGGGACACGGCTTTTTATCTTACTTATTGGATTGAAGGATGCGAAGCAAGTTTTTCAATACCGGAGGAAATAGAAAGGTATTCTGAGCTTCTGGCGGATTTTCACAACAGAGCAAAGGGATTCAAGACTCCTAAGCATGTTAAGGTCAAGTCTCATATTAAGAAGTGGCGTCGGACCTTTGCAAAGTGCCGGGATGAACTGGCGGGATACAGGGAACATATTGACAAGCTTAAGCTGAAAGCAGAGTTCGATTACATATATAAGAGCAATATTGACTATTTTATTAGGGAAGCAGAGCTTGCAATCAGAATACTCGATCACAGCAGGTACGATGAACTTTGTGAGTATTATATAAATGAAGGCAGTATATGTCACGACAGCTTCTATTATCAGAACATAATTGTTGACAAAAATAATAAACTGTTTGTCGTTGACCTGGAGTCATGTCAATATGATATTCCAATGAGCGATTTAGGTAAAATGATAAGAAGGATACTCTCAAAGAAAAGGTTCAAATGGGATTTTGACTTGTGCAGAAGGCTTATTGAGAGCTATTGCAAGCTACGGCCTATGTCAAAGGAAGAATATGAAATGTTACTGGCAATATTGGTTTTTCCTCACAAATTCTGGAAGCTGGGCAGAAAGCGGTATATAGGAAATAAAAAGTGGAACGAAAAGAAGTATATGAAAAAGCTTAAAAGACAATTAAGGAGCAGAGACTATAAAAGGGAGTTCATTTATTGCTATATCAATTTCTATGGGCTGGATTTGGATTATGACCCGGATATTATTGAGTTGTAGTCTTAAATTTAATGGTCGGGGCGACAGGATTTGAACCTGCGACCTCTTGGTCCCGAACCAAGCGCGCTACCAAGCTGCGCTACGCCCCGCAAACTGACAATATAAATGATATAACGAAATGAATTTATTGTCAATAGAATTTGGTTCCATTGTTTCAATAAAAAGACCTTGCAGGTTAATTTATTTAAGGTCTTTTTGTTTTTCAAAAGGTAATGGTGAATAGATGTAGAATATAGTCAATATATGTGTATATATTCAGTAATTACGGAGGTGCAATATGAGGCTTACTTTTTGCGGTGCGGCAGGTACTGTAACGGGATCCTGCCATCTTATCGAGACAGGAAATAAAAAGATACTTCTGGACACTGGTATGTTTCAAGGCGGAAGTGAAGCTGACGAAATGAATTTTGAACAATTCAGGTTCAATCCTTCAGAAATTGATATCCTTATACTATCCCATGCTCATATCGACCACAGCGGAAGGATACCGCAGCTTGTCAAACGGGGCTTCAAGGGCAAGATCATTTCCACAGCCCCGACTTTTGAGCTTTGCAAAATTATGCTTCCTGACAGTGCATTCATACAGGAATCAGAAACAGAATGGAAGAACAGGAAGAGAAAAAGAGCAGGAAAAGAAGTTATAGAACCCTTGTATACCGTCACGGATGCGGAAGCTTCATTAAAGCTTTTTCAGCCTGCAGAGTACAATAAGATCATAGGTATAGACTCAAATATCTCTATCAGGATCAAAGATGCAGGACATATACTCGGTTCGGGAATCATTGAAATGTGGATCAGGGAAAACAACGAGGAGATAAAACTGCTATACTCAGGAGATATAGGAAAAAAAGATACGCCGATTTTG
>DAOLPD010000090.1:0-11674 GCA_035417425.1 Bacillota bacterium | reverse complement strand
TACCAAAAAGAGTGGTCTCTTGCTATTTTTTGTCCTAGAACAATTTTACACTAAGCCGCAAGTATGTAGAATAATAAAAAACCCCCAACAAATGAACCGAACCCCAAGAATTGAACAGTTGCGAGAATCCCCCTTAAAGTAGGATAATTACTACAATAAGGGGGAATTTTTTATGGCAGGTAAAAAAGGAATGAAGATGAATCGATATACACCCGAGTTAATAACATAAATCAAAGAAATGACTAAGCAAGGTATGACTCAAAGTGAGATTGCAGAACATCTTGGTTTAAAAGATCGGTTTTTAGTGCATCAGATTTTAAAAAGGAATCGTAGGAAAGAAAAAGAGACACCAACAATACCTACTCGGAAGGGACGACCCAGGAAAAATAATCCTGAATCTTTACAAGCTTTGCTTAAAGAGAATAAACAATTAAGAATGGAAAACGAGCTAATGCGCTCTTTTCTTCAAGAGCTGGAAAGGAAGTGATACATGCAAAATTCTCCGTGATAGAACGTTATCGCTCTAAATATGGCGGAGAGGGAGGGATTCGAACCCTCGGTACCTTTTGGGTACGCATGATTTCGAGTCATGGACCTTCGACCACTCGGACACCTCTCCGTGTTATCGTTTTCTTTTAAAAAAATCTTTCAGAATTTGGCTGCACTCTTCTTCCAGAATGCCCTTTACTACCTCGGTTTTATGGTTAAAATGATAGTCTTCAAACAGATTCAGCGTTGAGCCTGCCGCACCGCCTTTCGGATCCATGGTGCCTATATAAAGCCTTTCTATTCTGGCCTGCAATATAGCACCGCTGCACATAACACAAGGCTCCAAAGTAACATACATGTCACAGTCTATAAGCCGCCAGCCTCCGAGTGCCTCACAGGCTTCTTTTATTGCAAGCATCTCGGCATGGGCTGTTGCATCTTTTGAAATCTCTCTTTGATTATGTGCCGCAGCTATTATCTCACCATTTCTGACTATAACTGCACCAACAGGAACCTCATCCTTCTCAAAAGCCTTCTCTGCTTCTTCCAGAGCTTTTTTCATAAAAAGAGCATCCAATTTCTACCACGCCAATTCATAATATTATATATTAATATGTGGTTTACTTTGATATAATATCACTTTAACTGTTGAATTGTCAACGATATGCCACGAACTTACAGCCCTGCCAAAACCTCAAAATTAAAACCAAAAAAATACTGCAGCCAATTGCAGCATTTAATGTTACAGGCAAATTCCGCCCCAGCCGTGTTTGTTATTGCACCCACAAACAGCCACAGCCGCCGCACCCAGCAACCCGCCGTCATAGCCGAAGGCAGACGGCATTATTTCTAATTCTTTGTTTGCGTTAATATATATAGATCGCTGCACTTGCTCCGAAAGATATTTCCCGAAAATCGGGAAGGCCAGTGAAACTCCTCCGCCAATTATTACCCTTGCAGGATTGAGAATATTGCATGCTGCAGCTAAAACCTTTCCAAGATAATACCCTTCCAGCTTAAATGTCTCTATTGCAGCAGGTTCGCCGGCTTCAGCAAGGCTGGCGATATATTTTGCATCCGGTATTTTACCATCTAATAAACCTCTGCCCCCAAGTCCAATATAATTCGCCACTATACCGGGACCTGCAGCATACATTTCGAGACATCCGCATTTGCCGCATTTGCACCGGCGGCCGCCTTCAACTACAGTAACATGTCCGAATTCCCCTGCATTTCCGAAGGCGCCGTAATAGATTCTGTCGCTTGCGAATACTGCACCTCCTACACCATTTGAAACAGTAAGGTAAATGAAATCATGTATGTCCCGGCATACTCCAAAAAGCCGCTCTGCAAGAGCACAAGCCTGCCCGTCATTATCAATATATACGGGCATGCCGAATTCATCTTTAAGTATTGGGCCTACAGCAAGGTCCCGTATTCCCGAAAAACATGCTTCCACCCAATGCCCTCGCTTCGGATCTGCAAGCCCGGGGATTGTAACGCCTATCATCTCCGGTTGATAGTCCGGATTTTCATCAGCGAGCTTATGTGCTGAGCAAATAATTGCTTCTATTATTTTATCTCCTGAGGTTTCAGTACAGGCACAGCGCTTTTTTGCATATATCTCACCCTTCTCATTCAAAAGCCCTACCGCGTATTTCGATCCTCCGATGTCTATAGCAAGTATCGCCCGTTTCATTGCATCATACCTTAAGTGCCGCATCGAAGCTGATATCCGAGGGTACGAAATTAATTTTCCTGGCAAATTCATATGCTTCCCTGACTCCAAAGGTGCGCTCCATGCCGCTGTCCTCCCACTCGACGGAGAGGGGGCCGTGATAGCCAATACGGTTCAGTTCACGGATTATACTGTCAAAATCTATATTTCCATGTCCAAGGGATACGAAATTCCACCCTCTGCGGGTATCGCCGAAATCAATATGGCTGCCCAATATGCCTGCCTTGCCGTCTAATTTTACCTTTACATCCTTCATATGAACATGATATATCCTGTCTGCGAAATCCCGAAGGAAAATACATGGGTCCACTCCCTGCCACAGGAGATGAGACGGGTCAAAATTAAGGCCGAGGGTAGGCCGATATTCAAATATCTTGAAAAGTTTTTCCGCACTGTAATAGTCAAAAGCAATTTCGGTAGGATGAACTTCCAGTGCAAATTTTACATCACATTCATCAAAAGCATCAAATATAGGGGACCAAAGCTCTTTTATAGTATTAAAACCTTCATCCACAAGCTTTTGCGGCGTCTGCGGGAAAGAATACCAATAGGCCCAGATAGGTGAGCCCATGAAGCATGTGACAATCTTTACACCAAGCTTTTGCGCTGCACGGGCTATATGCTTCATTTCCTGAATTGCCCAGGCACGTATTTCATCCGGCTTCCCCGAAAGCTCACCAGGTACAAAGTTATCCAAGCGGGGATCCCAGTTGTCTCCTACACATTGGCCTACAAGGTGTGCGCTCAGCGCCCATACCGAAAGATTGTACCTCGACAGGGTATCCTTGAATTCCGAAGCATATGCGTCATCGTAAAGTGCCTTGCGGACGTCCAGATGTGCATGGTAGGCAACCTCTATCCCCTCATAACCTATTGAACTTGCCAGTTTGCAAAGCTCCTCAAGGGAAATATCTCCGAATTGCCCTGAGGCTAATGTAATTGGCCGTTTCATAATCATAATGCTATTTCACATCCTCACTTTTTCCTGATATTGCAGAGCGCTCATTGGCAAAAATAACTTTCATTGCATGCATCGCGCTCTCTCCGCTTATTTCCGGCGGGGTACCGGTGACGATACTGTTCACGAATGCATCTATTACTCCTGTCGAAGTACGCCTGCCGCTTGTCTGCTCCTTGTTTGAAGTAAGCAGGTCAAGCTCATAGGGAATCACTTCTCCATTGCGCTTTTCAACAATAAGTGAATATTTCGGGTGGTCATACATACGTATGACTCCGCCTTCACAGTACAGCCTTGTGGAATTGTCCTCACTGCCGTAATTGGTCCAGCTCACATGCATCATGCCGACTGCACCGCTTTCCAGAGTATAAATGCAAAATGCATTATCGTCGACAGTAATAGGTGTACCTTCCGGAAACTTCTTGTCTAATGTTGCAACAACAGCTGATGTTTTGACTATCTTTTGCCCTGTAAGATAATATATAAGGTCAGTTTTGTGCACGCCAAGATCAGCCATTGCACCTAAGGAAGCTATACGCTTGTCGAAAAACCATGAGCTCCTGCTGCCCGTCCAGCCCTCGGGACCCGGATGGCAGAACTTTGTCTGGAATGCTATGACTCTGCCCAACTCACCGCCGTCCAATATTTCCTTTGCTTTTACATGAGCTTTTGCAAGGCGCTGGTTCAATCCTATCATAAGAAATCTTCCCGCTTTTTCAGCCTCCCTCACCATAGACTCACAATCCTCAAGGGTAGTTGCCATGGGTTTTTCACAAAGTACATGCTTACCCGCCCGCAGTGCCTGTATGGAAACTGGCGCATGATATATATTTGCCAGGCATACGCTTACTGCATCAACATCAGAAGCCAGAAGCTCCTCAACAGAATCATATGCATTGCCGCCATACCGCTCCGCCATCTTCTGCGCCTTACCCGGTGTAACACTGTAGAAGGCTGTAATCCTACAGTCCGGATTTTCACTGTATTCCGGGGCATGACGCACTTCAGCAATCTTACCGCATCCTATAATACCTATTCTTATCATCCCTATTCTCCTTTCCATTGATAATCTTCAAAAGTATTATGCGGCAGTTTTAATTGCGGAGCCTTCTGTTCTGAAGGTTCTGCATCAATACCGCTATCACGATTATAGCGGCGCTTATTGCACCATTAAGGTAGGTGGAAACATCTGCCGCTGTCAATATATTGCTTATCAGCTTAAACATGAGCACACCCATGAATGTACCCATAATCTTGCCTCTTCCTCCGCTCATGGAGGTGCCGCCGATAGCAACTGCCGCAATTGCATCCATCTCGTAGTTGAACGCTGCAGATGCTGCCGCAACAGCAGTCATGCGCGATGCATAAATAACAGCCACAATACCGCACATCATACCTGTTATGATAAATGCAGAGGCCTTCACCAGGTCGACATTTATGCCCGAGAGCCTTGCGGAGGTTTCGTTGCTTCCTACCGCATAAATGTGCTTGCCCAGCTTTGTTTGAGTCATAATAATATGAAAAATCACACCTGCGGCACAAAATATAAGCATCAGGTATGGGATTTTAAAGCTTTCGGTAATCTGTACGCCTCCTACTGCCAATATCCGAAAGGAATCAAAATGCTCCTTGTCAACAGTGAAAGGGCCACCAGATCCAAAATGATTTATGATGGACCGGCAGGCACCCTGCATAGCCATTGTAGCTATCATCGCAGGCATACCTCCCTTGGTAACCAGAAGGCCGTTTATTCCCCCGATAAAAAGCCCGGAAATTACGCAGAACAGCAGCATTATTAAAGCACTGCCCGTCTTGTTGAGTACCAGTATGCCAAAACCGCCTATAAGGGCAACCTGTGCGCCAACGGAAATATCTATTAGCCCTGCGGAGATAACCATGCTCATGCCCATTGCAATAAGTCCCACCAGAGAGCTCTGGACAAAAATGTTGGATATGTTGGTCCATGTAAAAAAGTTCTTGTTCACACTTGCTGCGATTATAACCAGCAATATGAAAGAAAGCACAAAGCTGTATTCTGTTAAAAGCTTTTTTGTAAAGCCTTCGTGAGTTATGATTTTCATATCCTTAAGCATATTTCTCACCCTCCAAATTCGCACCGGTGGAATAGTACATTACATTTTTCTCGGTAAGCTCATCCCGGCTAAGAACTGCGTTAATTTCCCCCTTATAAAGCACAATGCAGGAATCCGCTACCTTAAATATCTCAGGAAATTCCTGGCTGAATATGATAATTGCCTTCCCCTTCCGGGCCAGGCTCAATATGAGATGATATATTTCAAATTTGGCGCCTACATCTATACCCTGTGTGGGATTATCAAAAAGAATCACATTTGCATCTGTCTCCAGCCACCTGCCCAGTATAACCTTCTGCTGGTTTCCTCCGGAAAGGGAGGTTATAGGGTTTCCAGGCTGTTCAGCCTTAATTGCAAGGGCTTTCTTCTGCCTGAAAAAACGTTCATTTTCAGCCTTATTGTTTATCAGCAGCCTCCTGAACTTTGTATTAAAGTATCCCATTGAAATATTGTCACGGATGGAAAGGTCTTTGTGTATGCCGCGCTCCTTCCTCATTCGAGGCACCATTATGACGCCGTGGTTCAGGAAACCTCGTATGTTCATACCGGGCTTGACAGGTCTTCCACCTATTATAATCTCCCCCTTATACGGTATTACGCCGTAAAGGGCATCGGCTATGGAGTCACGGCCGCTTCCATGAAGGCCGGTAATGGCTAATATCTCTCCTTCGTGCAAATCAAAGGTGATGTTTTTGAAATCTTTTCCTGAAAGATTCCGAACCGAGAGCGCCACCCTTTCTCTTGAGCTGCTTACATGCCTTGAAAATTCGTCATCCGCCAGCTGGCGCCCTATCATATATTCCGTAATGCCATTTTCATCAATATCACTGAAACTGCCGCGTGCTACAAGCTTTCCATCCCTAAGCACATAATAAGTCTCACATATCTCAAAGAGTTCGGGAATCTTGTGAGAAATGTATATGAAGCTGACACCTTCATCCCTGAATTGGCGCATTATGGAAAAGAGGTTCTCTATTTCACGGGTGGAAAGTGCCGTTGAAGGTTCATCCATTATTACAAGCTCGCACTTGAACAGCAGCGCTTTGCCTATCTCTACCAGCTGCCTCTCAGCCGCCTGTAGATCCGCAACCAATGCACACGGGTCAATATTCACCTTCATACGGCGAAAGACCTTGTTGCAGCGGTCAATCATTTCCTTCCTGTTCAGCATTCCGAATCTTTTCGTTATTTCATCTCCAAGGAACATATTTTCAAATACCCTAAGGTCGTTGCACAAATTCAGCTCCTGATGTATGAATCGTATGCCGTATTGATTCGCAACCCTGGCATTTGTTATGTAAACCTTGTGCCTGTTGATGAATATTTCCCCTGAGGTTGCAGGGTAACTGCCGGCAAGCACATTCATGAGTGTAGATTTACCTGCGCCGTTTTCGCCTAAGAGGCCGACAATTTCACTGGACTTAATGGTAAAGTCTACATTGTCAACGGCGCGGACTGGGCCGAAATCTTTTGTAATTCCTCTCATTTCAACCAGCATATTCTGTTTTCTCCCTTCAAAAGCATCTGTCAAGAACTCTTTAGCTCTGAAGCAATTTATATGCTTGTATTGAGAAAAGCCGGCCGGAACTTACCGACCGGCTTTCGGCATTAGAAATTCCCAATTGAATATCTTTCTTTGTAAATATCGCTTTTTCTGTATGCATCAAAATCATATGTAGCGTCACCCGCATTGCTGATTGAGAAGGAAGGAATCAGGTACTGGCCGTTTGTCAGATTGGCCCCTGTATACTTTTCACCGTAAAGGTGTGCAACAGAAAGCCTCAGTGCTTCACGGATAAACGCCGGAGCAAAGTAGAAGGTGCAGAACTTTGTCGGAAGTTTGGTATTCTCGAATTTAACAAGGGTAGCCTCACGCCCGCCTACGGATGTTATTAGTTTAATATTGATTTCAGCAGAGCCCGTATATGCTTCAAGTGCATTCATAAGGCCGTCGACAATTTCGTCATCATGGGTAACGATAAGGTCGATATCTTCAATTTCCTTCGCTGTCTTGGCATTCAGCCAGTTTTCCATCTGCCCCTGAGCGACCTCGGTGGACCAGTTTGTAACAAATGTGTTTGCAACCTGCTCAAACTTCTTATCTATAACCCCATCCATCCCTTCATTGCGCTGTGAGGTAACAGTTGAGCTATCTCCAACAAAACGCAGATATTGAACAGAATCCATATCGGCATAATATTTGTTGAGATACTCGCCCATCATTTTGCCTATGCCTACGTTGTCACCCATGATCTCTCCTACAAGGCCCTGAAAGTTATTGATTAAGCGGTCATAAACAACAAGCTCAACTCCTGCATCAATGATGCTCTGGGCCGCACTTCTTAGGGCTTCACCCTCCATAGGCCACAGCATTATCAGGTCGACATCTCCCCCCGCCAGCAGGTTTTCGATTGAGGTAATCTGATGGGAAGCCTCAAGGCCGTCCTTGACGACAATTTCCAAGCCTTCATATTTTTCCATCAGTGCTTCAGCTTCCATCTTGGCATGAGCAACACTCTCACCTGTAAAACCGTGATCGCCGGAGGGCATTACTACACCAATTTTGAAAGACTTGGCTTCAGGAGCGGGAGTTTCCTCAGGAGCAACCGGTTCAGCAGGTTGTTCGGTTTTCGGGGCTGCACAGGCTGTGAATGAAAAAACCATAACTGCAGCCAGAATCAAATACAATACTCTCTTCATTTTTTCTCCCCCTTATTTAATTCATTATTAATACAGGGCAATACCCTTATGTATGCTTACGCCTTTATATGTTTTGCAATTCTCCGGGTTGCAGACCTTCCAGCAAGACTAATATATCCAATAGCTTTACAGTCCCTGTTGCTTTAATTTGTTTTATCACTATGCTTGATGCCGCATTTCCTACTAACGCTGCTTCCTCAAAGCCGGCACCCTTTGTCAATGCAAATACCGCAGCAGCATTATAGGCATCCCCCGCCCCGACTATATCTATGGGTTCATCGACGGGGAATGCGGGAACCTTGTGAGGACGGCCGTCAAATACGATGCTCCCGTATTCTCCCAAGGTTACATATACGGGTTTGTTATTTTTTTTGTATAAAAGCTCTGCAAATTCTATTGCCGCATCGGCATTTATACTGTCGGGGCACACACCGAATATCCCTGCAATTTCTCTTTGATTGCATTTGATAATGCAATTGCTGAATTTATCCGCATGCGCACGGGAATCTGCATAGAATATAACCTTGTTGTGCTTTTCCGCCAGGATTTCCAAGGCAGCCCGGATATATGCAGTCACTGCGGCAAAATCCTCCTCCCTGAATTGATCACATATTATAACCGCATCGCTTAAGCCAACCGCTGTTTGCAGGTTTTTAACCAGCTCTTCCTGCAATGGCAGCGGTGTTTTTGTAAAATTCCTGATATCTAGCCTGTTGATCTCAACCTCAGAACCTTTATGACACCTTATTGGTTTTTCATATGTACAGGTATTGCGGTCTGCAGCATGCACCATAAGCCGTGTTTCGGCCCCTACGTTTTTAAGACACCTTTCCAGTTCATAGCCCTCACCGTCATCGCCTAATATACCAACGCAGTATACCTTCGCACCAAGTGTGCAAAGATTGTTTGTAATAGTCCCCGCGGCACCGGCATAGAGCTTTTTTTCCACAACCTGGAATGCAGTCAGGCCGGTCTCTGCCGACAACTCATCCCGTGACGCGTCAATGTACAGGTACTTATCCAGGCAAAAGTCTCCGAACACAGCTATAACAGGCTGTTTGCCATTTATGAGTTTTTTACTTATAGCCTTTGTGTTCATATTTCTTTGCCATCCTCCATAGCTATCGCAAGTTTTGCTATGCTCGGCAGGGTATCCCTGTGCAGACCCTGTATGTAAAAGCTCTTTCCTCCGTCTGCGACCGTACGCACAAGTATTGTCTTCCACGGGCGGAAATAATAAGCCGGATCTGTTTTAGCAGGGATGCTGTGTAAGCCCTCCTCCGGCATGTGACGAATGTCCAGCACTGCCGTAGTAAAGTGTACTATGCTTTCGCCCCGCTGAAAGGCGGCATTTCGTGCCATAGCCAGGGCTTTTAGGTACACCTCAGGCCCTGTCACAGCGGAACCGGCATTGATAAACAATCCGTTTTCTAGGTTTGTTATACTCTGCACATATATGAGAAAATCCCTGTATGTTGCCTCTCCTAACACCCTGCCGCTTGCATTGGGATGCTCGTGCAGTATATCATTCCCTATACCTATATGTATTGTACAAGGCACTCCAAAATGATAACCATTTGCCAAAATGCTGTACTTTTTATAAGGAAGGTCCATTTCCCAGATATAGCGTCCGATAGCTTCTCCTGCCCCAATTCCGTCTTCAACCCCCTTTTTCAGGATATCGTTTATCATTCCTGTCTCATGCCAAAGGCCGAACTGGCCTTCGCCTATATATTTCTCCACCGATTCACAGGTTTTTCCAATAAGCGAAAATTCAAAATCATGTATACTGCCTGCACCGTTCGTGGCAAAATGATTTACAAGGCCACGTTTCATAAGCTCTATCATGTATGCAGAGCAGCCTGTGCGTATGACATGTGCGCCATACATAAGCACTGTGGCTGCATTTGCTTGCTTAGCTCCAACCATCGCACTTGCGACCGCTCTTGTATTCTCGTTGTCTAAAACGGCAGGGGAGCTGTCTACAGGCACAAGCACATCCATAAGGTCTACATCATGTATGCGTTCTCTTAATGATTTAATAACCAGCCCGGATGTATCAAACATTTTAAATGGCATATGCTATCTTCTCCCCATAATAAACCCCATTAACCTTTCAGTATTTGAAAAGTCAGGTATTATGCAGTCTGCACCGGCTTTCAGAAGCCTCTCCCGCTTCCATTCGTTGATTGAGGTATCCCTTGCAGCTTCATTAGTAGCCACTGCAACTGCATAACCCCCATACTTTTTGGCAAGCTCTATCTCAACATACCCGTCTCCAAAGACAATCAGCCGGCTACCCTTAAATGAGTTTTTTTCTATTAGGCTCCTGATTACCAGTTCCTTGGAGCATGACGTACTGTTCTTATCTGTTGCGCCGTGGATTGATTCAAACATATCCGCAATACCCAGAAGGCGTGCTTCCTCCAGCACATCTGCTTCATCGGTGCCGCTTGTGAGAAAGCACTTTACTCCCATTTCCCTCAACGCTTTGAGAGTGGATTTTGCGCCAGGGACCAGATACGGCGCAGGATCCCCGCCCACGCGAAGAATATCCTTTCTGTCCTGTATATGCTCCATCAACCGTCGCAAGTATTCTTTCTTATATTCCAACGGTTCTTTAGGAACACCCCCGTATTTTCTTATCTCCTCACACAGCTGCATGCACTGGAATATCGTCTGCTTTCCCGTAAGCATATCTACAAACTCTATTACTATTCTTTTTGCTTCCTCAGCTTTCGGTGCGCCCTTATGTTTCAGCAGCTCCTCTGTGAAATAATCATACATAATTGTTTGCCAGCCTTCCCGAAGCAGGCTTACGGTACCGTCAAAATCAAATATTGCAAACTCAGGCAAACCGCCATCCGGATAATTTATCACTTCAATATCCCATATTTTTCTAAGCCTTTCACGAAGGATACGGACCAATAAATGTGTATAAAACATATGAAGGTTTTCTATCTGCTCTATGCCGTATACAGGTGCAAGGAGGCAAAGATTGCACAGCGCCTTCATCCTGCCTCCGTCACGGCCTCCGAAGCCGATAACGGTCATACCGATTTCCCGTGCTGTCTCACAGGCATTCAGTATGTTTTGTGAATTGCCGCTTCCACTGAAAACAATAAGCAAATCCCCCCTGTGCCCCAATGTCCGAAGCATTATCCTATATACATCCCCATAGCAGAAATCATTTGCTAGGCACGTAATGACAGCATTGGGGTCATTCAGGCATTGGGCACGAAAGCCTTCTCGTCCACCCACGCGGCAGCCCTTTATAAGATCATTAATGAAGTGGCTTGCCGTTGCGGCAGAGCCGCCGTTACCCGCAGTAAATACAACTTTATCCGAATCCTTGATATGCAGTATCTCATTTGCAATGGCATCCAGCGTATCAAAGTCGGTGTCCAACAGTGCCTTACTTACCTCCATGGCATATTCTCTTGACCGGAGCGAACCATTATTACTGCTTAACATATATCCCTCCGCTATTAAATGGCAGATTTATGCACTTAGCTATATTAAGTTATGATGCTAATCCTCAAATTATTATCAGTATTTTATGATTCGAATAAGTCAGTCTGCAAACGCATAGAGTATATGCCGTTTCAAAAAATAAAAAACTGCCTATTAAATAGGCAGTTACAGACTGAAGACAAAGTATAAAATTTTCGAGAGAATCCTTGAAAACAAAAAGGA
>DAOLPD010000089.1:0-11926 GCA_035417425.1 Bacillota bacterium | reverse complement strand
GAAGATTTAAACTATGGGGACATCAGAACAGATTTGGGAAATATCTGCTTTTTCATTCTTACTGATACTCCTTCATTTACCAGGAAGAAGCACATCATTATAAGACGATTTTTGCAAAGTTATGAGCAGCATTCCGGAATGAAGCTCAAAGAGATGGGTAAATACTTGCTTAAAAGCAGAGCAGAGGCAAAAATCAGAAGAAATCAAAAGACACTATAGACAGACAAATACCTTGTATTGACAATTATTTAACGCTATAATAAATTTATAAAATTTAATAAAGCAGGACTGCTCCGATTTTATGCGTCTAAACAGCTTTCTGCAGGATGTATAAAACGATAGGGTGTTTCGGGAAACTGAAGTGCCTTCCGGTGTGAAAAGGAGTAATTATTTTATATAATGCTTCTTTTTAAAAAGAAGCATTATTTTTACTCTGATTTCATTCTATGAGTAAAGCTGCAAAAAAACTTATAGGAGGAAAGAGTTATGAACCATTTAACCGTCAAAAAAGCACTGCTTAATAAGGGACTGGCTTTTCTGATGATATTTACAATGCTGTTTTCATCTCTGGGAAGCATAGTATATGCAGAAACCTGGTCCCCGCAAACCAAGCAGCCTGTCCTGGTTGTCACAGGTCAGGGAATCGGCCTTGAAAATGAAAAGTCCTACACCAAGGATGAGCTCATGGCCATGGATCAAACGACAAACCTGTATTCTGCCATCAACACAACTCCGACCAAGAGCATCTTTCTGGGAAAAGGCGTAAAGGTCAGTGATCTTCTCAGCAAGTCCGGTTTTGGACAGGATAAGTACAATCTTTACAAAATAGGTTTCGTTGCTTCAGACGGGTATACAGTGACCTTTGATCCCGCCCATACCGGAGACTCTACAACCAGTAAGAAGCTTATCACCCCTGCTTTCGGCAAAGTCAGATATTACTTCCCCGGGATTGTCAGCGGCAGCGAAACCGGAAAAGTACCCGTGGACACTATTATTGCCTTTGAAAGGGCAGGTAACAGGGGAAATCCGGATGTGATCCCGCAGGCTGCTTCTCTTGAAGCCCTGACTGCAGAAGACGCTCCTTTGCTGATGGTGGGTCAGCAGCATGTAAATGAACAGAACAACCCGCTTTTTAACAAGACCATCAACAAAATAGTTGTCGGTGATGAAAATCCACCGGTACTGAAGATTGGCCCTGCAGAGTATACCCGGGCACAAATCCTTCTGATGCCCAGGATTACAGGCAACTGGGCCTATACAAAAAAAGTCGGCACAGTAACGGACTATTGCGTAGGAGTTCCTGTAATCGATCTATTGAAGGGATACGGGGATAACGACAAGGTGGAATTCATATCCGCCGATGGTTATGCCAATGATCCTGTAACTGTGGCAGACTTGAAAGATCCTTCCAAACAATATATATTGGCCTATGAAGCAGGAACAAGTCCTGCAGATGCAAAAGCAGTCTATGATACTGCTAAAGATGATACTTCAATAGCAGGATACTTCAGAATATACAGCCAAAATGGCTCCCTGATAAAGCTGGTAAATGAGATTAAGGTTACACCGGCCGGCGGAGCTGATTATTCCAAAAGCGCCTATAAACACATTACAAACGGAGGATTATCAGGAGATACCCCCTTCGGAGTAGATGCCATAACAGGAGCAACCCTGACCTTTGAAGGGCCCGGACTTGAAGCCAGCATTCCCCTATCCGTCAGGGAAATGGAAAACCAGAACCCAGGGGTCTTCAGAAGCGAATATACCGATATTCGGAACGGAACCAATACCACGCTTACATATGAAGGTATCCGCCTGAAATACCTGCTGGAGAATATGACCTCGGGAATAACGGGAATAAAGCTCACCGACTCTGCCAGCAAGGTACTTATAAAGAACAGGGTCAGACAGACTATAGCAGAGTTTACCCTTGCTCAAATTAACGAAGCGGAAACCAAAGGAAAACCTATAATCGTAGCCTATGGAACCTCTAAGCCGGATGGATCAAATCCAAAGCCTTTTGTCTATGATGCAGCTGAAGGTGCGGATCCAAGCCTTGGCAATGAGGACGGCTGCATAAAACTGGTATACGACAAAGCTGTCTTTGCCGCTGACCCGAATCCGGGCTATACAAAGTTCGGCAATATGGCATATATTTATGTCGCAGAGGATTTTACCCCAGGATACAAGCATGATAAAGCCCCTTATAATACGGCTGAGAATTCGCAGTATATAATCACTATTACCGGAGACAAGCTGGGCAGGGAAGTTAATTACACCGTTGAACAGCTGGAGGACATGGTAAAATACGAGAATGGAAAGCCTGCAACCTCAGGTATGGGTTATAGAGCCGAATACAGCCTCTCAAATTCAACATATTGGTATGTAAATGAATATGAAGGAGTCAAGCTTTGGGAGCTTCTGAAAAAAGCAGGAATCCCCGAAACCATGACAAGAGGCCAGAATTCAAACACTTTGGTTCAATTTACTGCAACAGACGGTTATAAGGATTTTGACAAGTTCACAATAGCCCAGATAGCAGATCCTTCATTATTCGGATATTATGAGAAAAACCCGGCCGATATGAATGACGGAAAATATATATCCAAGGCCTCAGATGACTTAAGATCCAAGGGTTATCCGGTATTAGTGGCCTATGGTGTCAACGGATATCCTTATGTAATCAAAAACACCCTGGAAGGCTACAGAAGCGGACTTGGAAACGATGCGGGCCCTCTCCGCATAATATCTGGCAAGTTAGAATACCACCATGCCAACGGTTCCAGGCAAGCCAAGCTGCTGGATAAAATAATTGTCGGAAATGAAGTGAACTACAGCACCCACAGTGGAAATCCCGATGCGAACTATAAAGCACTTGCCGCAAACAAAATAGCGGTTTCGGTTATCGGTATGGATGGAAATGCCCTGAAAAATCAGGACTTCACCGTAACGGATATTGAAAACATGATATATGGGGCTGCTGTTTCCAATGCAGAAAGAGTCAAGGCAAAAGTAAAAACCTTCTATGATGTACAAAAGGGTGACAATGCATACAAAGACCTATATGAAGGCGTAGACCTTGGTTATTTCTTAATGGAAAAAGTGCAGATCCCCGGCACCAAAGGTACAGTTACCTTTACAAGTGCCGATTTCCAGCTTATAGTGCCCCTGGCGGAAATATTTACGGAAGGAAGCAAATCCATTATTGCCTTTGCCAAAAATGGAGCCCCCATGGTTCAGAGTAAGGAATCCGCGGGCTATGTAAGCTCATATACGGACGGAGGCGGAGAAAAGGTCAATGTTAAGAATGACGGCGGACCCTTGATGGTATTAATGCCGGATAAAAAGTCCCTGAGCAGCGTTACTTCAATCAAGGTAAATCTTCAACCTGACAAATATGCTCATATAAATGCTCCTTACAAGGAATTAGCAGGAAATACCCTGGTAGTTGAAGGCCCCGGAACCAAGTTAAGCACTCCAAAGACCTTCACAGTCTCCGAAATAGAAGGAAAGCAGTCCTTTGCAGTAACCGGAGATTACAATATAAAGAAAGCATCCTCTGAACAGCAGGTGCGTTATAGAGGGATAGACCTATACAGCTTCCTGAGATCCGTGGATGTGGGACTCCAATCCAATGCCAGTGAGGTTGTATTTACGGCAGCGGACGGCAAGGCCTTGACCTTCTCATTAGCGGACATCATGAAAACAAACTATTTAAACAGTGCAACCAAAGCAGAAAATCTGAAAATGATACTGGCCTATGGCTCCGGTTCGGCAGGCAATGCCAACCTTGAAGACGGCAGACCTCTTGTGGCAGATAAGGAATCTGCAGGATACGATCCTTCATATAATAATTCAGGAGGCCCTCTGTACCTGATAGTTGGCCAGAAATCAGCCGATGACATAAATTCCTCCAACATACTGAAAAACGTCGTAAGGATTACTGTGAATGCTTCTGCAACAACCTCCTGGAAGCATGATATGAGCCCAACCTACAGCCAATACCTGGATACATCTGTTCTTGAGCTTTCCGGGACGGCATTGGAGGCTCCAAAAAAGTTTACTCTCCGTGAGCTTGAAGCTATGGATGATACAATATTGAGAGATTCCTACACCTATATAGGGGAACATCAGCATGAAGGACTTGACCTGTGGAAGCTGATATCGCAAAAAAGCGGGCTTAAGGCAGGAACATCACTGACCTCTGTAAAGGCTGTAGCATCAGACGGTTTCACCAAGGATGTGCTGTCCATATTCGGCAGGGACGCTTTGGAAAACGGAATAGCTGACGGGTTGGACAGAAAAATTATAATGCTGTCTTACGCGGCAAACGGAAATCCATTGGTAACAGACACCAACAGCGACGGATACACCAGCGGCAATGACGGCGGACCTATAAGGATGATTACACATCTTAATCAGGGTGCATGCCTGAAAAACGTCGTTAAGATAATTGTTGACGGTACTGCCCCTGTTTTCACAGACATTCAGGGTCACTGGGCACAAAGCCACATTGAATACCTGATTGCAAAGGGGATATCAAACGGTACGGGCACAAATACCTACAGCCCCGAAAAAGCCATTACCAGAGCAGAATTTGTAAAACTCCTTGTTGGTATTCCCGGAAATATAGATCTAAAATCAGCAAAGAAAGGAATATTCAAGGATGTATCGGATGGTATGTGGTATACCGACTATGTCAATTGGGCAGGGGAAAAAGGAATAGCTGCAGAGGATGAAGAAGGCAATTTCAATCCCAATGAGGCACTTACAAGAGAAGAAATGGCAGTCATGATACTGAAGTTTGCCGATGCTATAAGCCTCAAGCTTGAAATGGTCAATGAACGAATCGAATTCAAGGATGCCTCCCAGATCAGCAGCAGTGCTGCAAAAGCCGTAAGCATAGTCCAGCGCTCCGGTATACTTAACGGAAAGTCCGGCGATATATTTGATCCCAAGGGCAGTACAACAAGAGCCGAGACTGCAAAAATTATCAAAACGCTCATGGATATAATGGGTAAATGAGAATATTTGGAGCAGGCAGTTACACTGCTTGCTCCAAAAAATTATATCGGAGGTTTACAATGAAAAGCAAAAGAAAGCTATTGCTTATATCCTTATTGATAGTGTTATCATTGATTCTTGCCGCTGCCTGCAGTACCGGCAATCCCGCTCCCGCAGAAACCACTCCGGCTGCAGAGGCAGTAGAGCAGCCTGCAGTGCAGCCTGAGAAAGAACCGGAAAAACAGCCCGCAGCTCAGCCTGAGGAAGAACCGGAAAAGCAGCCCGGAGAAAATACTTCCGGAGAAACACCGGCAGAGACAAAACCTGCTGAGCTCCCAAAACCGGCAGAAAAATCTCCGGTAAGCACAGAAGAACCGTCAAAAACTGAACAGGCCGATTCAGCTTCACTGATAATTGAAGGTCCGGGTATCGAAGAACCCACTTCGCTGAGTCTTGACGAATTAAAGACAATGACCGATGCTTATTATGAGGATGATTATTTTTCCCTTAACAGCTATGGAACAAAAGAATACTTTTTTTTCAAGGGAATTAAACTTGGCGCCGTCTTAGAATACGCAGGAATAAAGGAAAGTGCCGCAGCATTAAAGTTCATAGCCTCCGATGGCTATGAATTTGAAATGACTGTTGAACAGGCTTTAAAGGAAGATTATATTGATGAACAGAATCCTGATAAAAGATACCCGGTAATCATAGCCTGGCATGAGAACGGTAAAGATTATGATGCATCAGAGGGAGCTCCCTTCCGCCTGGTAATAGGACAGAAGGAACCCGGTGATGTTAACAAACCCCAATGGGTACAAAACATCGCAAAAATAACAGTGAATTAGAGGATATTGATATGAACAGAAATAAGATGTATACCATCACTCTCATTGCATTTATCATAATAGTAGGGGCAGCCTTATGGGCCATGAATGATAGCCGTAAAGAAAAAGCTATGATTAAAGAGATTCTTCCCAAGGCAGGCAAAATTACTGAAATGAAAGAGGCGCTGTCGGATCCCTTTATTCAGGAAAACTTCCCGGCAATTGAAAAAGTGTACAAAATCGATGGAATTCCCTCAGCTTTTATAGCCTCCGGTACCGGCTATGCAGGCACCATAAGAGCACTGGTGGTAATAGATAATGAGCAGGAAAAGACTTCGGGAATCCGAATCCTTGAACAAGGGGATACCCCCGATTATGCAGACCCCATAAAGGAAAACTGGTTCACCGATAGGTTTAAAGGCTTGAAATTGCTGGAATACCTTAAGCTGGTGGTGCTGGACCCTGAAAAGCCCACAGATATTGTTCAGGTAACAGGAGCCAGTGTATCCAGCCAGGCTGTATTAAATAATGTTAATTCCGCCATAGGCGCCTGGAACTATCTTGCTAAGGGAGTTAAAAAAGATCCTGTGGAAAACTACATACTTCAGGAAATGTGGGAAAAAGATGAAAACAGCTTCCAAATCTCCTGGCCGGAAAACAATTCCATAAGGGTCAATATTGATGAACTTAAGGATTTTCCTCAAGTCACAGTTGAGACCATATTGCAGAGAACCACCGGTGTGAAGATAAATATAACCGCTTCCGGCCCTTTGCTCACCGACGTGCTTACAAAAAACGGGATAGACATAAATAACTTCGAAGCTATTGGAGTCACCGGAAGAGACAACTATTACACCATGATAAGCAAGGATATAATCCAAAACAGAGATATAATACTTGGAATCATGTTTGACGGCAAAGAAATAATAAGGGAGGAAAAACCTGTAAGAATAGTAGTGCCGGATGAGATGGGAGTTTATTGGGTCAAAATGGTCAACAAGATAGACCTGTACGAACACATATCACCCAAGGATATACAGAATGTTCATATTTTTGAGGCATTGACAAGAGATATTGAGCCATATTACTACGAATACTACGGCAGCAAGGACAAGTCCTACCTGGTAGGAAAAATACTCGGCAAATTTGATTTTGTAGATCCCAACGGATTCTTTACCATGGCGGGCTCTGACGGCCTTGTAAAGAATGAGACCATAAGCATAGTCAGAGACAGATACTATATAAAAACCGGAGGAGACAATGCTCCTATGAATATCAGTCCCGCTTTCAAGTTAGGCATGAATGTAAAGGAAATGAGCCACTTCTCCACAACCACAGATGCGGTGATATTTCCTGAAGTTATGATTAAAGTGATAGGCGAAGAAAACCTTCCCCAAAGCAAAGCGGTGAAAATGGCAGAAGTCCTTGAGGAGGCAGGTATGGTACTGGATAACAATGACGAACTGATATTGGTCGATACGAGCGGCAAAGAGCATCCTTTAAGCATAAATGAAATGGAAAGCTCTTATCTAATCCCTACAGAGGGACGCACCGATGCAGTAATAGGAAATATTTCAATAAAAGATGTGCAGAGAATAAGCAAAGTCCAAAAATAAAATGGGGATTGGCTATGATAAATACTAAAGCAAAATATATTCGGCCCTTAGTACAGACATTGATATTTCTTTTTCTTACAATTATCATATTGGTTTACAGGCTTTATATTAACGGACTGATTGATATTAAAATCCTGGGCATAGGTGATTTGAATCCTTATGGCGGCTGGAACGCCCTTAGGGAAACAGCTTTGGGCAGCGGGTATGTATTTGAAGGAATAAGCAAGAGCATGGCATTGACTCTGGCATTAACCGCTTCAGCCATTATAGGAGGCCGGTTCTTTTGCGGATGGATTTGCCCTGTAGGAGCCATTCAGGACCTTGCTTCCCGGTTAGGCGGCAAAAGCGGCAAAGGTTCAAATCCTTTATGGTTTAAGTATCCTATACTTTTAATGCTATTGATAATCTCAATACTGGGATATGGGGCAAAAATCGCAGAATTTTCTCCATGGAGGGCACTTTTGAACCTTCCGGATATTAACTCAGGCTTTTTCATTCTGGCAGGGGTCTTTCTGGCTTCAATATTTCTCTCCAGGTTCTTCTGCCGTTATTTATGCCCTTTGGGAGCCGCCCAGGCACTTGTAGGCTCCATGAGCATATTATCCCTAAAGCACAGCAAAAACTGTACCCGGTGCGGCAGCTGCCTGAGAGATTGTCCTGTCGGCATAAGACTTTCTGCCGGAAGTGAAACTATTTCCCCCGAATGCATAAGATGTATGAAATGTGTGGAAAACTGCGCCGCCGATAAAGAAAATGATATCCGTCTCAAGATCGGAAATAAAAGTGTATCATTGACAGCTTATGCAGTTATTATGCCGATTCTGTTCGCAGTTTTGTGGCTTGGCCTGCCGCAGGTATGGAGCGGCAGCCAAAGCAGCGGTGATATCGTCCTGGGCAGCCTGAAGGATGGAACTTATCTGGGAGAGGCAAAGGGCTTTGCCGGGAAAATCATTACTGAAGTATATGTCACAGAGGGTAGAATTAGTGATATAAAAGTTATCAAACACCAAGAAAGCAAGGGTTGGTATGAAGAGGTCTATATGACACTGCCAAGAGAAATCATAAGCAAGCAGAGACTCAATGTAGATGCAATAAGCGGAGCAACAAAAACCAGCAAGGGATTTATTGAAAGTGTGGAAGACGCAATAAAAAAGGCACAATAAATTTATACATCATTATATAAAAAAGCTTCTCTTAAAGTATTAAAACTACTAAGGAAGCCTATAAAGAAATCTGACAAAACATGCCCTGATTAAATACTAATCAAGGCATTTTCAGTTCTCCGAGTATTAATAATTAATATGGACATAAATGCAACTGAGTGTTCATAAATTTTCCCTAGTATCTGAGCAATTATTCCTCTGCACTAAACAAGCGGTCATAATAGGACAAATATTGCTCTTTATTGTTGAATGTTGGCTTATAGTTTTCTCTGATTTCAACTGCCTTTTGAGCGCCATTATAAAGTAAATCAATAACCGTTAATGCAGCTGCTTTCGCAGCGGTCACATATGCAACATAGTCATTTGCAATGTCAAACGCATCTGTATGGGGTGTACCAATCGCACCGCCAAAGTATGGGTGCAATACAGGACAAAGCGAAGCAATATCGCCAGCATCTGATGAAGAGCCTCTATGCACACCAAAAAGATCTTCAACATTTTCTTCGCCGGCAACCAATGCAGCGTTCTTTCCATATAAATCACCCAATAGCTTATCTTGATGAAGAGGTAAATAAGCCCCTATATCATTGATTTGTACTTTAGCTCCCACTGCTTCCGCTCCTGACCTTAGCGCCCTATTTACACGTCTATTTGCTTCCATCATCATCTCTGCAGTTACTGCTCTAATACCAAATTCCATACAGACATCATCCGGTACAATATTAGGGCTATCACCACCTTTAGTGATGATATAATGAATACGTACGTGCTCCATATCGCAGAAACTTTCTCGGATAGCATTAATGTTGTTGATTGCGCATACAGCAGCATGAAGTGCATTTATTCCCAGTTCAGGAGCAAGACCAGCATGTGAACTTTTACCAACGAAATTCACTGATTTATGTATCATACCGTTATAGCTTTGTCCATAAGCAAAGTAACTATCTTCCCGATTACCAAGAATATGGCTGCACAACGTAATATCTACATCATCAAAATGCCCCAGTGAAATAAACTCCTGCTTCCCTCCCAAGAAACGAAGCTTCCCTTGGCTTTGAAGATTCCTTCTGAAATCAAGTTCTATGGCCTCTTCTGCAGGCACGGCGAAGAAGGTCACATCTCCATCCAGCTCATTTATAATATTTGTTTTGATCAACCCTATTGCTACACCTATTATTGTAGTAAGCTGTGCATGATGACCACAAGCATGAAATGCCCTGGTAACATGGTCTGCACCTCTGTGGTTAGGCATGATAAGAGAATCTAATTCACCGAGCACAGCTACATTAGCTGTATGTTTCCTACCACGTGCTACAGCTTTTAACCCTGTTAATGCAATTCTATCTTCCACATATAATCCGGTATCCCGAAGGACTTTTTTCACGAAAGCAGAGGTTTTATATTCCTTAAATCCAACTTCGGGCATTTCATATAGTATATTTCCTATGTTAATCAACTGTTCGCTGTTATCTTCAATAGCTTTCAAGGCTCTTTGTTTTAGTTCATTGATATCCATATCTCACTCCGTCATATAACCTTATTACCGTTTCTCATAGACTCTATCATAAAGCAAGCTGCAAAATGAGAATTCCCATAGTCCACCAACCTAGGGCTCTTTTCTCTGCATACATCACAGACAAACTGACATCTTGCCGCAAACCTGCAGCCTGGCTTCGGGTTAATAGGACTAGTTACCTCTCCTTTGATTGTTTCAATCTCCTTATTACGCATAGAAAGTTTAGGCACAGGGATAGCAGAAAGTAATGCTTTTGTATAAGGATGCATTGGATTAGTGAACAATTCATCGGAAGGTGCACGCTCCACACATTGCCCCAAATACATAACCATTATATCATCCGAAATATGCTTTACAACCGATAAATTATGAGTTACAAACATATAGGTCAAACTCAAACTTTCCTGCAAATCCATTAGTAAATTGAGAATCTGTGCTTGAATTGATACATCCAATGCAGAAACCGGTTCATCACATACTATGAACTTTGGATTAAGTGACAGTGCGCGTGCCACTCCAATACGCTGCCGACGTCCGCCATCCAGCTCATGTGGATATGCATCTTTCAAACGCTTTGCCAGACCAACAGTATCCATGAGCTGACTTACCCGTTTGTATATCTCTCCGCGATTTGAATAAGTTCTGTTGATAATCATATATTCTGCAATAATATCCTCTACTGTCATACGTGGATCAATGCTTGAATAAGGATCTTGAAAAATCATCTGCATGTCTTGACGAGTCTTCTTCATCATGCTCTTATTATAATTCTCTATGTTTTTGCCTTCAAATATTATTTCGCCGCTGGTTGGCTCCAAAAGTCTCAAAATTGTACGTCCCAGAGTAGACTTCCCACATCCGGACTCTCCTACAACACCAAGAGTCTTGCCAGGGAAGATTTTCAAATTTACATTGTCTACTGCATGGAGCATACCGCGAGAAACTTTAAAATATTTGCAGAGGTCTTTGGTCTCTAATAAAGGCTTCGTATTTTGATTATTCATTTTACTTCGCTCCTCCCTCTGCAAATAGATTGCAAACTATACTATGACTTCCATTTACATATTGTGTCGGTTTTCCAGTTTTACAAATTTCCATGCAATGTACACACCGAGGTGCAAAGCTGCATCCGATAGGTATTTCGGTAGGATCCGGCATTAAACCTGGAATCGGTTTGAGTCTACTGGTTTTATTCTCAAGATCGGGAATAGAATTGAACAAGCCAATCGTATATGGATGATGCTCATCCCCTTCAAAAATATCCTCTGCTGTACCACTTTCAACAATATTACCGGCGTACATAACAGCTACATTATCACATATTTGTGCTACAATGCCAAGGTCATGAGTAATCATAATCATTGCAGTTCCCAGTCGGTCACGCAGATCGCGCATCATTTTCAATACCTGTGCCTGTATAGTTACATCCAGAGCTGTGGTTGGTTCATCAGCAACAATTAAATCCGGCTCGCAAGCAAGGGCCATTGCTATTACAACCCGCTGCTTCATACCCCCGGAGAACTGATGCGGATAATCCTTTTTACGCACAGGCTCAATCCCTACCAGACTAAGAACTTCCTCCACACGTTTTTCAATCTTTTCTTTATTGGTATCTTCGCTATGAAGCTCAATTGCCTCGCCAATTTGCTGTCCGATGGTAAGTACAGGATTCAATGCCGTCATAGGATCCTGGAATATCATGGCAATCTGCGCCCCACGAATTGATCTGACTTCCTCAGCGGACATTTCTAAAATGTTTTTATCCTTAAACATAATTTCGCCGCAGGTTATTTTACTTGT
>DAOLPD010000088.1:3222-11940 GCA_035417425.1 Bacillota bacterium | reverse complement strand
GCATATATATAGCATATTACGACAAAGAGGCTGACAAGATTCAGATAATGAATACCGCAGACCTGAACGGAAGGGTCAGGTCGCAGATATCCAAGACCGGAGAATACGTACTTATCGGGAAACTGGTGAAATAGGAGACGATCATATGAATATCAGTAAAATAAAAATTGCATACATACTTGCGGCAGTAATGCTCCTTAATCTTGCGCCCGTTCCGGTTAATGCCGAGGACATACTTGCCTCAGGCAATACAACCGGAGACGCCCTGATAAAGAATGCAAGCTTTCAGGATATTTCAGGCAATCCAAATGCCGAGAACATAATGAAAATGAGCGTATACTCAATTGTCAGGGAGTATGGCGATCGTATGTACCGCCCCAATCAGGCGGCTTCCCGACAGGACGTGCTTGCAGCCCTGATAAGGGCGACGGGAAGACAGCAGGAAGCGGTAAGACTGGCAGAGCAGCTGAGGATCAATGACCCCTCCTTAAGCTCAGTCAATGCATATATGATGGGGCATGTGCAGGCGGCCCGCAATGCAGGAATCATCACGGCACAGGAAGCAGAGGCCGCAGGGAAGCTGACCCCGGCTGAGATTGAGCAGATACGGGCGGAAGTCCTTGAAGCAGTCAGGGCAGATTGGAAAATGACATTGGCCCGGAAAAATCAGCTTGAACGGCAGCTTACAGACAGGAAAAGCTTCCAGAAAGCATACGGCGCAGCAGCCAAACGTGAGGATACAGCCCTATGGATAGCAAGGGCATTGGGGCTTGAACCGATCAACGGGCATGATATTACGGCAGTATATAATTATTCGGACTGGAGATCAATTAAGACTGAAAATCTGCCCTATGTAGAGGCGGTACTCAAAAAAGGGATAATGAAAGGAACCACAGCAACTTCTTTTTCTCCCGGAGGAAATATCAGCAGGGGGGAAATGGCATCGGTAATGAACATGGTTGCGGACCAATCCCTTGACAAATTAGGCTACAGGACAGGCTACGGAAGGGTAACAGCCGTATCGCTCTCAAGGGATATAGGGGCAGTGGCGGATACCTATACCACAGTCATAAACATAGAGACTCCGGATTCGGAAGTTGTCAGCATTAACGTGAAGAAAAGCAGCACGCGAAGCTCAACAAGCCAGGAATCGGTACCGGTGATAAAGAATAAGAAAATCGGTGATGAATCCCTGATTGCTCAGGGGGATATAGTAGAATACACGATTGACGGAGAAAACAGGGCAATACTGCTCCATACGGCGGAGCTGAAGGAAATAGACGGCACCTTTGTACACTATGACCCCGTGCAGAATACCGTTCAGGTGGGGGACAGCAGCAACAACATGTACCTGCTGAAGGTGATGCCGGATTCGGTGATAACCGTACAGAAGGATCCGGTAGATATCGGGAGGCTGGAGCCCAACAGCCCGGCAAAGGTGGTTTTTGCAAACGATATACTCAAATCCCTGAGTGTGGATGCGGCACCGGAGTTAGTTGGCGGCAGGGAGACCCCCGTAAGGATAATATATGCCCAGACTTCGCCGGTGGGCAGCATAATTAAGGTAGCGGACGAATACAACAATATGGATTACCTTGATTTGGCAGACAATGCGGCAATTTATATAAACGGGCAGCTTAGGGGAGTAGATGCCATAGGCTTTGACCAGGATGCGGTGGTAAGGATTTTCAACGGAAAGGTCCATGAAGTCAAGATATATACCGATGCTATCGGAGAGGATCCCTACAGGCAGATCGTACTGACAGCTAAGGTAAGGGATATATCTGATAAAGGAATCACACTGCTTACCGATGATAATCCGCAGACCCCCGTGCTATATACAATAGACAGGAACACCCCGATTATTAAGGACAAGCAGAATGTAAGCGCCTCGGTGCTTAGGCAGGGGGACAGGGTAAGGATAGAAGTGAACTCTGCCAGCGACAGGCATATAATCCGTATGGAAGTGCAGGGTTTGGGAGTGCAGATAGAAAAGGTGTACAAGGGGGACATACAGGATGTTATTCCGGAGACCGGAGAAATAGTGCTGTCCAATGTGTATACCTACGGATATTATGACTGGATAAAGAAGGACGGGAACATCAAATACAGGCTGTCCGACGGAGCGGGAATCTATAACGGGGATACAAAACTGAACCCGGACAGACTGAGGGATTATATAGGTAAGACCATATACGCAGTGTCAAAGAAGAATTACGGAAGCGAAGAACTGGTAAAAGCAGTATTGAAGGATGGGGCTGAAAGCACCCTATACAAAAACATCTATGATGTGAAATGGACTACCAAACAGCTGACCCTGTCCGACGGAAGGCTGCTGAAATTCAGTGACGGCTCCATAGTAATAAGAGACGGAAGACTGCTGGATTCAATGTATATCGGCGATTACACCAGGGCATTCCTGGTACAGAACAGGTCGGTGCTTGGAGTAGGAAGTGTGCCGCTTATAAGCCTTGACAGTTTCAACGGCTTCAATAACTACAACATAACAAGAGGCTATCTGCATAACATGGGAGAGGATTACTACACGATAGAAAACCCCTTCAGGCTGGAAAACAACGAATGGGTGGAATCGGAAGAGCTTACTTTCCTTTTAAGCTCCGAAACCTTCATATATGATAACGTGGTTGAAAAGGGCACAATTTCGGTGGAAAAGTTTGCCGAAAGCAGGTATGCGCCTTATACATATACCTGGCCTAACTACAAACCAAAATCCAAAGGAAAAGATGTGGACTTTCATGAAGATGACGAGTATCATTATGACTATGAAAGACGCAGAAACGAATCCAAGTTCCATCAGCATATACTTATGTATGCCGTGACGGACGGGGAAGGGAACACCCATGCTGCTTACCTTATGAAAAAGGACAAGAACAGCTTTAACCCTGACATAGTCTATAAGGAAAGATATACAGCAGGGCAAATCAATGAGATAGATTTGGGGAACAACAAGGTAACTCTCAAGAATGCAAGAGACTTCAGCGAAATATATCAGGAGTGGGTAGCTGTAAAAGCGGAAGTACCTTTGGAAACCAGAAAAATGGTGATATTGAAAGATGGACAGGTTATTACAATTGATGAACTGCAGCCCGACGATTATGTCTATGTCCTGTCCGACGACGACTACGCCATATTTATGATTGTAGAATAGGGAACGGATGTGTTTTTATGAAGAAACTGACCTTTATATTAATAACAATTTATATATTGTGTTTTGCGGTTTATGCAACGCCGGGCTACGAACCGGGCATAACCGGAGACATAACCCCCAACAAGAATGAATACAAATACTCCGAGACCATATTCCTGTCCGGGGAGCCGATACTGATGGAAGGCACTGTAGTGATAAAAGAAAGCAGCAACGGCGCGAAGACCACCTATGAGTACAATCTTTCCAATGCCCTCAAGGCTGCTACACTTGAGCGGGAGGTGGTTTTCCTGAATTCCACCGGCAGCGATGCTTCAGGCTCCCAGACACTTTACAGTACCTCCATAGATCCGAGGTATGAGGAGACAGTTGAGATAGGAAGCGATACCTATGAGCTTGTCGAATATCTCTTTACCCGTTCGGGAAGCACGGATGAAAGGGACATAATACGGTATCTGGGCTCCGACTGGCAAGGAACCAAGGTTTACTCAAAAAATGACGGAGTAGGGCAAGTAAAGATAGATATCACAGGCCATTCCTTCGGATACGAGAACTGGTGGAGCTCCACGGAAACAGCCGTTATCAAGCATTCAATAACCTACAGGTACAAGAGCAGCGTCAATGCCGCCGAATACAAGGAAGCATTCGGTACGGTGGATTACGCTGTGTCCGACTCTTCCATGAAAAACATACAATATGTGGCCAGCGGGCCTTTGGTGGTAGGCTATGAGGGAGGATACGTTCTCAAGGAAGGGGAGGAAAATGTAGTAACCTACAGATATACCCTGCCAAGATTCAGCGGCGGGAACCCAATAAAAGGTACAAAAGACGGCAACGGCAGCTATAAGCTTGTTACACTGCCCATTCAGACAAGGCTGTTTTCATACAATATTAACGATATATCCGCAAGTTATTGGGCGGCGGAGGCTGTCAAAAGGGTAACCTCCTTAGGTATAATAGACCTGGCGGGAGCTAATTACTTCAGGCCTTTAAGCTTCATGAGCAGGGGGGAATTCGCCAAGGCTGTGATTAAGGTATCGGATATGAAAGGATCACCGGCAAAGCAATCCAGATACAGCTCCTTTGAACAGTATTATACCGATGTGAACAAGAGCCATCCATATTATGAGTATATCAGCCGGACAGCCGCCTCGGGAATAATGGAAGGCTCAAGCAAGAACAGGTTCGGCCCCGATGAATACCTGACGAAAGCCCAGGCGGCAGCCATAATAGTAAGGGCTATCGGCATGGATAATTCACCGGCGGTAAGCGGAACGGTCACGCCCTTTGCAGATGACGAAAGCATCCAGCCCTGGGCAAAAAAATCCATGAACATAGCCCACAAAATGGGGATAATCACCGGCAACGAGAACAATGAAGCGGAACCGGACAAAATGCTCACGAGAGCGGAATGTGCCGCAATGATAAACAGGTTCATAAGATATCTCCAATACGATATACGGCAGGAATACAGAGAGAACATGATTGACTACGGCTGGTGATAAGCAGCGCCGAAAACCACTGAATAAAAAAGAGAGAGGGTTAATGATGAAAAAGAGAATTTTAGCAATTGTATTAGCATTAATAATTCTTAGTGTACCCGTATCCGCAGACACCACTTTCACAATCAGAGCATCGGGGGCTGACGATGGGAAGAAATCCGAAGCAGTTAAAAAGATAGAAGCTATTATAGACATCATCAAGGATGAATATTACAAGGATGTAGAAGAAGAGGACCTCATAAACGGTGCCATCAAGGGCATGTTTGAGACCCTTGACCCACACAGCACCTATTTTTCACCCGAAGATTACAAAGAATTCATGGTTGACCTGGAGGGGGAAATAATAGGGATAGGCATACAGATTGAGAGAAGGGACGACAGGGTGACAGTAGTGGCTCCGATAGAGGGGACGCCTGCATTCAAGGCAGGAATCAGGACGGGAGACAAAATCGTGGAAGTTGACGGAACAGATATCACCGAATACAACACAGATCAGGCAGCAAAGCTGATAAGGGGCAAAGCAGGCACGAAGGTCAAAATCGGAATAATAAGGGAAGGATCTCCGGACATAATATATTTTGAACTCATCAGGGAGGTTATAGAAATAACTCCCGTAAAATACGAAATAAAAGAGGACAACATAGGCTACATACGGATAACCGAGTTTTCGGGAAAGACACACAGCAACATGGAAAAGGTTGTAAAGGAATTTAAGGAAAAAGGGATAAAAGGTGTGATAATAGACCTCAGGGGAAATCCCGGAGGGTTGCTGGATGAAGTGGTAGATGTCTGCAGGCTCCTTATACCCGAAGGCCCCATTGTCAAGATACAGATCAAGGGCGAAATTGTGGAAACATACATGTCCGATCTGGATGCAGCACCCTTCAGGATAGTAGTGCTGACAGACAAAGGAAGCGCGTCAGCCTCCGAAATAATGGCCGGTGCAATAAAAGACAGCAATACCGGCATAATAGTAGGAGAAAAGACATACGGCAAAGGAACGGTTCAGAATTTGATGAGGATCTCTGGAGGGGGAGGAGTGAAGATTACCATAGCAAACTACCTGACTCCGAGCAATTTCTCCCTTGACGGTATAGGAATAACTCCCGATATCGAGGTAAAACGGTATGATTCTGTTGATACGGCCGGATTTGCAAAGTTGGAGGGAAACAGAAGCATAAGGAGCGGGCATGTAGGCCTTGATGTGCTGGGAGTCCAGCAAAGGTTAAATGCCTTGGGCTACGATATAAAGAAGCTGGACGGGATATTCGGCGCAATGACAAGAACGGCCGTATTGAACTTTCAAAGGGATAATAACCTTAGTCAGGACGCTTCCATAGATGCCGACGACATCAAAACCCTTGAGGAAAAATTGGCGCAAAAACAAACTCAAGCTGACCTGCAGATGGAACGGGCAATGGAAGAAATAAAAAAAATGATACAGTAGTTTTAAAACAAGAAGGTTAAGATTCATTAACCTTCTTGTAGTTTTTGTTTGGTTTTTATATAATAAATAAGTTATTAAAAAATTTGGAATACTAAGGAAAGGGAGGGTCTAACATGCATACTACCAAATACATATTCATAACCGGCGGAGTTGTCTCATCCCTGGGGAAGGGCATAACTGCAGCATCACTGGGAAGGCTTCTTAAAAGCCGCGGATTAAAAGTAAGCCTGCAGAAGATGGATCCATATCTGAACGTTGATCCGGGAACAATGTCCCCATATCAGCACGGAGAAGTATTCGTAACGGATGACGGAGCAGAAACAGACCTGGACCTTGGGCACTATGAGAGGTTTACCGATACCAACCTCACAAAGAACAGCAACGTAACCACAGGAAAGATATACTGGTCGGTAATAAGCAAGGAAAGAAAAGGCGACTACCTTGGAGGCACCGTTCAGGTAATACCCCATATAACAAACGAGATCAAATCAAGAATATACAGGGTAGCTGACGAATCAAACCCCGACGTGGTAATAACCGAAATAGGCGGCACCGTCGGGGATATTGAGAGCCTGCCTTTTCTGGAAGCAATAAGGCAGATAAGATATGAAGTGGACAAAGAAAATGTACTGTTCATACATGTTACGCTTATACCGTACCTTTCAAAAGCCGGAGAGCTCAAGACCAAGCCCACGCAGCACAGCGTAAAGGAGCTGCGCAGCATAGGTATCCAGCCGGACATCATAGTATGCAGGACTGAAAAGCCCATATCCAGGGAGATGAAAGACAAAATAGGTCTTTTCTGCAATGTGGACGGAGACTCGGTAGTGCAGAACCTGGATGCGGAAAACCTCTATGAGGTGCCGCTGCTGCTTCATAATGAAGGACTGGATTCCCTTGTAATAAAGAAGCTGGCCTTAAAGTGCGGAGAAGCGGAATTATCGGAATGGACCGAGATGGTAGATAAGATAAAAAGCCTTAAAAATAAGGTTACAATCGCTCTGGTGGGAAAATATGTGGAGCTTCACGATGCATACATGTCGGTGGCGGAAGCCCTGAAGCATGCAGGTATAGCCAATGATTCGGAGATAGAAATCAAATGGGTGCATTCCGGGGATATCCTGGAATCCAATGTGAAGGAATACCTGGATGGAGTCGACGGGATACTGGTACCGGGAGGCTTCGGAAACAGGGGTATAGAAGGCAAGATACTCGTTGCCCGGTATGCCAGGGAGAACAAGATACCATACTTCGGGATATGTCTTGGAATGCAGGTGGCGGTCATAGAATACGCCAGAAATGTAGTAGGCCTCGAAGCCGCTCACAGCACGGAGCTGGATGAGAATACACCATATGGCGTGATACACCTTATGCCTGAGCAGGAGGGTATAGATGAAAAGGGCGGCACGATGCGGCTTGGCCTGTATCCCTGCAAGGTTGCAGAGGGCACAAAGGCCTTTGAAGCATACGGAGAGGATCTGGTATTTGAAAGGCACAGGCACAGATACGAGTTCAACAATCACTTCAGGGATAAAATGACAGCCCACGGAATGCTTCTTTCAGGACTGTCACCCGACGAGAGACTGGTGGAAATAGTGGAGCTTAAGGATCACTCCTGGTACCTGGGCTGCCAGTTCCATCCGGAATTCAAATCCAGGCCTCAGAGACCCCAGCCCCTTTTCCGGGAATTTATAAAAGCGGCACTGGAATACAGTAAAAACAAGTAAATAGGTAAGGGGCTGCTGAGCAGCCCCTTACCTATTTCAGGAACCCAGCCTTTGCGCTAATATTTTTATCAATAAACAACACCGTGATCTCATCGCTATCCGCAACCTGGATCCTGCCAATATCGGCAGCATCCTTCGAAAGCATCAGACTCCCGGTAAATACCCCGGTATCAACACCCGTTTCCTCCAGGTAATATGTTTTATTTGTATTGCCCTTTGAGGTTTTCACAAGCACTTTCACCTTTTCCTGAAGGGTTTTACGCTTATTATAATCGGGATCCTTTACGCTGATTGTCATAACCGAGCCGTAGCCATTATATGATGTCTTATCCAAAGTTAACTCAGCTTTTGAGACCCCCGTCCAGACAGCGGATGCTATTCTTTGCGCTTCCGCACCGGTTGTTGTATCCCTGTCGGTATAAACAACTTCCAGAATATCTTTTGGGTTGAGGTTTATCGAGGTTTGCTTCCGGTCGTCTCCATTTATATATATTGTTCCGGTAAATATACCTGATTTTGTACTTGTCTCATTAAGAATGACAGGTACGCCTTTTGCAGCTCCCTTCAGCCTTGCAATAACCTTGGCCTTTTCTTTCCGGGAAGTATCCTCTGCTATGTCCCAGTCAGTCAGAGTGATCTCAACGGGAGAAGCTATTCCGCTGTATTCTTCCCTGTCCAGGGTTATCTGCCCATCCTGCGGTGACCAGGCAGCATAGCATTCGGCTGTATCAGACTTATCACTGCTGTTCTTAAATGAAACAGTAATGGAATCATTACCTGACACTTTGGCTATATTTTTACTGCTCTTTGAGGGCCTGCCGAAATTAACAGTTCCTTTGAATACCCCGGAGTTGGTTCTGGTCTCTTTCAATTCCA
>DAOLPD010000088.1:0-3212 GCA_035417425.1 Bacillota bacterium | reverse complement strand
TGAATGGTTGGTTGAAACTTTTACATCAACATATTCAATTTTGTCACTGTTGCGGTTCAGTTCCATGTTTAACAGCAATATTTCAGCCGTATCGTTATAACCGGTATAAGCTTTCTTATCCAACGTCAATACAGTGCTCTGGTATTCCCAGTTTATGGTCTTGACTATATCCTTTGTACCGCCCTGGGGAATTGTTTTATCAATATATTTAATATTGACTTTATCCTGCCCCGACATATTAAGCATCTGTTTATTGGTTTTTTTACTTGAAAGATACAAAGTATACTTGAATACTCCGGTATTTTTACCGGTTTCCTTAAGGTATATTGTTAAATCATCTTTGCTGTTGCCGGAACCGACTTTTGCGTAAATTGTATCTATTCTTTCCGGATTATTGGCATCCGGATCAGTAATTGTAATCTCCAGCATATTGCCTGCACCGGAATCATTCGGAGCTGATGTCTCAATGACAGCTTCCGTGTAATTAAGGTTTTTATCAGAGCTGTCAGTTGTGATGCCTTGTACGGTTATTGAAAAACATAGTGTCAAGGTAATTAGAAAAACCAACAGTTTGTTTCCTTTCATAGTATAAACCCCCATTTCCAGATAAGAAGTAATCGGCAGCAGATCATTAATTCAGTATATATATCTATTTATATCATAAATATACATTGATTACCAATAGATATATATAAGTCAAATGAAAAAGACGGCTGAATCATTAACTGAACAGCCGGCTATCTTTTAAATTAAACATTAAAACTATTATGTACTTTTTTACTCTTTTGTGAATGTTGCGGAGGTGCTTACTCCTTTATCCGTAAAATTCACGGTGATTTCATCGTTTGGAGCAACTCTAATAGTTGTAGGGGTATTAGGTTTATCTGTTAATGTCAGAGCCGCCATGAATTCTCCATTGCTGAGACCTGTTTCTGTAAGGGTATAAGTTGTGTTGGTCAGACCGCTCTTTGTTCTGATCTGCACTGATACCTTGTCTTTCTCTGAAGGATTCCTGTTCTGGTCAGGGTCATTCAAAGTGATAACCATAATGTTTTCGAAACCGATATACTTTTTTTCATCAAGGGTGAGAACGGCTTTGGATATGCCTCCCCAAACTGCGGATTGTATTCTGTCTTCAATTCTTCCGCTCTTTGTTTTTTCATCAGTATACACCACTTCAAAGCTATCCCCCGGATTAAGCTTTAATGAAGGTTTGTTGCTGCCGGTTCCGTTTATATAGAAGGTTCCTGTAAATCTTTCCGATTCCTTGCTTGTCTCTTGGAGAACCACGTTGATTTCACTGCCTCCTCCCTTGAGTCTAGCTACAACCCTTATATCCTCTTTAACAGTAGGCTTATCATTCAAATCCCGATCATTTAATGTGACTCTTACCGGGACATTGTTACCTGTATACTGCTGTTTATCCAGCTTAAGCTGTCCATCATGGAAGGACCAGGTTGCATAGCATTCGGCAAAATCATCCTCATCCTTGGGGTTAGTGTAAGTGATAGTGATTGTTTCATTATCCACAACCTTGAGTATTCCTTTGGAGGTTTTGGAGGTTTTCCCAAAATATAGGGTTCCTGTGAATTCTCCCGAATCAGAGCTGGTTTCCTTCAACTCCAGCTTAAGACCCTTTGAGTCGGAGGTAGTGACTCTGACAAATATCTTTTCGGCCTTTTCATCGTCGGTGTTAAGTCTATAGTCAGTCAGCGTTATTTTTGCAGGACTGTTATAGCCGGAATACTCTTTTTTGTCGGTTTTCAACAATGTGCCTATATAGGTCCACTTAACATCCTTGATAATCTCTGCAGTACCTCCTTGGGGAATAGTATTGTCTATATATTTGATACTGATTATATCAGAGTCTTTCACCCTCAATGATTTAGCTGTCGTCATCTCATCATTCAGCAGCAGCTTGCCCTTGAAACTGCCTGTATTTGTTCCGGTTTCCTCAAGGCGGATGGTCATTTCCTGAGTGCCGTTGCAGGAGCTTGCTTTAGCCAGGATCCTGTCTTTTACCTTTGGATTGTTTTCATCAGGGTCATTTATGGTAATTGTAAGTAAACAACCTGATCCTTCATCTTTTGAGGCGGATGTCTTTATAACAGCCTCTGAAAACTGGAAGGTCGAAGTGGAAATAACACGTACATTAACAGCTCCGGTTTCATCCATTTCATCAATATATTCAGCATATATATTATCAGTTGGATCTACCTTGAGGATTGCATCTCCTATATTTGATTTGTTGGTGCTGAACCTGAAGCTGGCTGCAAAGGTGCTAGTGTTCGAGCCGGTTTCATAAGCGGTCAGCAAAATTCCTTTCGGATCTGCGTCTGAATATATCCTTACTTTTGCCGAATCAATATAAGCATTTCTTAAGTTCAGGTCCTTGTCGTTGATTGATACGGTTGCGACAGAATTGAGTCCTGTGTAACTGCTCTTCAAAAGCTTTACAGTTCCGGTGCTGGACTTCCACGTGGCACTGCGGGTATATGCTGTGGAGCTGTTAGTTCTTGGATTTACATCATTATATGTAACGGTAATGGTATCATTACACATAACTTTCAATAGTTTTTTAATATTGTCGGATTTGGTATTGATTATACCGAATTCTCCTGTAAATTCTCCCGAATTCACACCTGTTTCCTCGAGCTTCAAGGTTATTCCCAAGGTATCGGTGGATGAACAGACTGTTACATTTACAGTATCTTTTCTTCTGGAATCAATATTGAGATCAGCAAACTGCAGGGTAACTAAAGGACGTACTCCGCTGCCTATATAGGAACTGCTGTCCAGCCAAAGCACCGGAGTATTTGCGCCGCAATGCGCAATTATGGTAAAATATATTGATACCAATGATATAAGACATAGCATAAAAACTTTTCTTTTCATAAACCCAATCATTTCCCCCTTACCCAAGATAGGCTAATTTTACTGCATATAGTATAAATATACTATATTTTCTTCAAAATAGGAACTGTTAATATAAGACAATAGGAATATTTGATATTATACTGAATCGACTATTTTACATTTGTGTTACATATCATTCCCACACATTGACTGTATATCCCACACTTGCTATAATTTGAAATAGGTACTAAGGTGGCGGTATATTGGTGTCCCTTAATACCAGAAATTATATTACATATCGAGGAGGTTGGTTAAATGAAGAAGACACTCGCGTTGGTCTTGGCACTTGCTATGGT
>DAOLPD010000087.1:0-12076 GCA_035417425.1 Bacillota bacterium | reverse complement strand
GTCAGGCGTCTACTTTTTCAAAGTTCATTGTTTTTCTTTACAGGAATGCTCCTTATAAAAAATGCCGGGAGTGAATAGTCCTGGATTTCACCCTCAGCCAAATAATTCTGCATTGTACTAATACATAAAAGGGCCGTGCAAAATCGCACGGCCGCCATATACCAATTCAATCCTGCTGCAGACAGCATGATCAAAACTATTAATATGTTCATAAGGCTGATAGTACCGCTAATCTTAACTATTAATACCTGTAACAGACACAGCAAAAAAACCTATTGGATTCCAAATAGTAGCTGTATCACATTACTATTCAATTGCTGTTAGTTAAGCATTAACTGGCATTGGATTACCTCGCCTTCAAGATTTATACAAAATATAACATAAAATCCGGTATAGTGCAATAGCCCGCGTTAAACCCGCAAGACTTACAGCTCTGCGTTCTTCTTGAACTTCAGCTCCTTATCATCCGCATCAATCAGTATGTCATCCCCGTCATTAATCTCTCCTGCAATCAAAGCCCTTCCTATTGAAGTCTCCATTTTTCTTTGTATGAACCTCTTTAAAGGCCTTGCTCCATATACCGGGTCATAGGAATTGCTGATTATATAGTCCTTCGCATTCTCGCTTAATGAGATTCTTATATTCCTGTCCTTAAGCCTTTCCGCTACCTGTTCAAATATCAGGTCAATGATTTTTCTGATCTGTTCCTTCAGCAGGGGCTTAAAAAACACCACATCATCCACCCTGTTAAGGAACTCAGGCCTGAAATGCCGCTTAAGCTCCTCATTAACCGCCTCTACTGCCTCGGGCTTCAGCTCACCGTCATTGTCCACCCCTTCCAAAAGATACATGCTTCCTATGTTTGAAGTCATTATTATCACTGTGTTCTTGAAATCCACAGTCCTGCCCTGGCTGTCCGTGAGCCTTCCTTCGTCAAGTATCTGCAGGAATATGTTGAATACATCCTGATGAGCCTTTTCTATTTCATCAAACAGCAGTACCGAATACGGCTTCCTTCTGACTGCCTCAGTAAGCTGACCACCCTCATCATAGCCAACATATCCCGGAGGTGCTCCAATCAGCCTTGCAACCGTATGCTTCTCCATGTATTCGGACATATCTATCCTGATTATGTTGTCCTCACTGTCAAACAACGCTTCCGCAAGGGTCTTGGCAAGTTCTGTCTTCCCTACCCCTGTAGGTCCAAGGAATATGAATGAACCGATAGGCCTCTTCGGGTCCTTGAGCCCGCTTCTTGCACGGATCACCGAATCAGCTACGGCAGATACTGCCTCGTCCTGGCCGATAACCCTTCTGTGAAGTATGTCATCCAACCGAAGAAGCTTTTCCTTTTCATTTTCCATTAGTTTCTTTACAGGTATACCTGTCCATTTTGATATAATCTCGGATATTTCCTCCTCTGTAACCTCTTCCTTGAGAAGCTGTCCCATGCCCTGCATTTTCTCAAGGTTTGCCTTTTCGGCGTTTAACTGCTTCTCAAGCTCAATAAGTTTGCCGTACTTTAATTCCGCAACCCTGTTGAGATCGTATTTCATTTCCGCCTTCTCAATTTCTGCTTTTGTCTCCTCAATCTGCTTCTTTATCTCACGGATATTTCTAATGTTTTTCTTTTCAAGCTCCCACTGAGCCTTCATGGAATCACCTTTGGACTTCAGCTCTGAAAGCTCCCTGTTCAAGGCCTCCAATCTTTCCTCAGATTGCTTGTCGCTTTCTTTTTTCAGCGCTTCCCTTTCAATCTCCAGCTGCATTATCCTTCTCATTATCTCATCAAGCTCACTGGGCATGCTGTCAATTTCTGTGCGTAGCATGGCTGCGGCTTCATCAATAAGGTCTATGGCCTTGTCCGGCAGGAACCTGTCACTGATATATCTGTTTGAAAGTACCGCAGCCGATATCAAAGCATTGTCCTGAATCCTAACCCCGTGATGTATCTCAAATTTCTCCTTAAGCCCTCTTAGTATTGATATGGTATCCTCCACGTCCGGAGCGTCTATGAGTACCGGCTGGAACCTTCTTTCAAGGGCTGCGTCCTTTTCGATATTCTTCCTGTATTCATCCAGTGTAGTAGCCCCTATACAGTGCAGTTCCCCTCTTGCAAGCATCGGCTTCAGAAGGTTCCCTGCGTCCATTGCACCTTCTGCCTTCCCTGCGCCCACTATGTTATGGATTTCATCTATGAACATAATTATTTTGCCGTTGGATTTTTCTACTTCTTTAAGGACTGCCTTGAGCCTCTCCTCAAATTCCCCTCTGTATTTGGCACCGGCAATAAGCGCACCCATGTCAAGGGAGAAAATCGTCTTATTCTTCAGCCCTTCAGGCACATCCCCCTTCATAATCCGCTGCGCCAGGCCTTCTACTGCAGCAGTTTTCCCAACTCCGGGCTCTCCTATAAGCACAGGATTGTTCTTGGTTCTCCTGGATAGTATCCTGATTATTCTCCTTATTTCATTGTCCCTGCCAATCACCGGGTCAAGCTTTCCTTTACGTGCATCTTCCACCAGGTCACGGCCGAACTTCTTCAGCGCTTCATAGGTTTCCTCCGGATTTTGGCTGGTAATCCTCTGATTGCTTCTTACGGCGGATAGTTCTCTTAAGAACTTTTCCCTGGTTATTCCGTATTTTTTGATAATTTTTGAAGAAGGCGTATTTGTTTCATCAATCAACGCCAGATAAATATGCTCAACGCTGATATATTCATCCTGGAATTTTTTTGCTTCTTCATCCGCCCTTATGAATAATTCCTCAAACCTTCTGGAAACATAAGGAGTAGAAGCTGTCTCACCGTAAATCTTCGGAATCCTGTCAAGGAGGTCTGATATATCCTTATAATAAAAATCAAAGGGCACGTTCATTTTTGAAAGCAGCTTGGGAATCAAGCCTTCATTCTGCAAAATGATTGCGAAATGCAAATGCTCTCCTTCAATAGTCTGATGATTATGCTTTATTGCAAGGCTCTGTGATTCAATAACAGCCTCTTGGGCTTTTTGCGTCAATTTGTTAATATCCATGGTGTTAACCTCCGTATTTTTGACTTTGACTTTCTTTGACTTTTAATTATTTTATACCATATCTTTATTTCAATTGCAAGCTAAAATTGGAATCGTATCAATTATATAACACTAATATTATTCTCGTTTCAGTAAAACATAATATCAGGAGGTGATATAAATGGCTAGGAATAATCAGAAAGTAGTACCTCAGGCAACGGCAGCACTTGATAGGATGAAATTTGAAATAGCATCCGAAGTAGGTGTTAACTTAAAAGAAGGATATAATGGTGACATTTCGGCAAGGGACGCAGGCAGGGTAGGCGGAACAATGGTGAAGAGATTAATCGAGCAGGCTGAAAGAAGCATGTCCGGTAGATAATATTAAAAAAGGGATGTCGCAAAACTATTGAATAAATAGTTTACGATATCCCTTTTTTTAGTCTTTTCAATTAATCAGGGAAGGGCTTCGAACGCATGCTTATGATAAATCAAATCGGTATAAAGGATATTATTGTACTTCTCGTAACGTACCCCTGCAAGACTGTATTTCTGCTTTTTCCTGAACTGGAGGGAAGCAAAATTGGGCTGAGGGCTGATTATGGTCTCTGCAAAAATATGCTTTATGCCTTCAATCTTTAAATCCTCCAAGAGCCTTTTATAAATAAGGCTTCCGATCCCCATACCCGTCAAATCTGCAAATACGGCAGTTTTATCAACCACAATAAACTTATTGGTCCAGCTTGGATCAAATTCCGGATTCCAGTATACATCCTGAAGCCAATTGGGATTGTCCCTCAGCCATTCCTCTTTGGTATAGGCTATCATAAATCCGTATACCTTATCATATTCGGCAACATAAAAATGCTCCAGGTTCTCAATCCAATGACCTATTTTCTTTTTATAATAGCTAGGTTTCGACTGATAATCATCTACAAGAAACCCCTGTTCGGAGATTTTTTCCGAGGTTCCTACCGAGGATGCAACATCATATATTGAATTAATATCACTTATTTCTGCTTTTCTGACTCTAAGAAGCTTTTTGAGATGATACGGATTGACAACACTGTACGATTTGGCTGCTACTGACATTTCAATACCTCCTTTTTTATTAAAGAAGGCGGGTGCTGACAGGCAATTTTGGGTTAGAAAAAACCGTGGAGTAAACCACGGCTGCAATTATTTCAAATTACACCCAGTCCTCCTCTTCCCACGCTTACGAGGTTAGCTGACGGATTCGGACTGAAAGAGTTTAGCCCTACCTGATTATTCAGGATTCACCCCATTTTTTGGTTCCCCCGTTCCCTTCTGAAAGGGACTCAGCGATCGATTGAGCTTATTTTTTTGTTATAATCTATTATATTCCAGGGAAAGAAAAATTACAACAAAAATTCTAAATTTTAATATGAAATTTTATGGCCTGGCCTCCATTACCTTAAACCTTTCTTCAACCCTCTTCATCAGGATATCATAATTCACAATCTGTCTAATATGATAGCCCGTACCAATCCTTCCGATTTCATCAAAGGCGGTAATTTTAAAGGACAGAACACTTCCGTTAACCTCAGCAAGCTCAGCAGTCACGGTAACATTTGTCCCTTCTTTGGTTGGATGCTCATGCTCAATCTCAATGCTCTTCCCAATTGTAATATAGTGCTCAGGAAGCAGAGGATCAATAGTTTTTACTGCCGCTTCAATCATCAGCGCAGAAAGTGTCGGCGTTGCCAACAGATTCTTCAAAGCTCCGCTGCCAAAATTCAATGCAGTGTCTTCTTTGGATATGACCTTTTGAACGGATTTTGACATTCCGATGGAGAGTTCCGGCATCTTCATGCTAACACCTCTTTATTTTTATTATACCATAAAATTACATCCAATATAACCCTGTCAGCTATTATATCTGTAACCCGACTAAAAAATAGAATCCCAGGAATCAATGTGAATCCTGGGATTATTTATGCTTCAAAGTTTAGCTGAAACCTCGTATCAAATTTTATATACTGTATGATGTCAATTCTTCACAATAGCTGCATCGATAATGAATCTTCCCGTTTGAGTGGGCAAGCCGGAACTTGGGAGCCACATACTCGTCAAAATTGCTGACACACCTGGGATTCTTGCATTTGAACAATCCTTGCACTTCTTCCGGTATAATGGTATTCATCTTTTTGACTATCTCATCGTTTTCAATTATGTTTACGGTTATATTGGGGTCTATCAATCCCAGCATTGTAAGGTCCACATCTATCTTGTTCTCGATTTTTATTATATCCTTCCTGCCAAGCTTCCTGCTTGGTACATTAATCAGAAGCACAACCGGGAAGTTTACCTCATCAAGCTTGAGCTTCTCAAAGATTTTTATTCCATTGCCCGCAGCTATATGGTCTATTACTATGCCGCAATTAATGCTATTTACGGTTAACATGTACATCCACCCCCAATAAGAGCGCCATCAGCGCCATTCTCACATATATTCCGAATTCCGCCTGTTTAAAGTATACTGCCCTCTTATCATCATCAACATCATAGCTTATCTCGTTAACCCTCGGCAGAGGATGCATTACCAGCATATCCTCCCTGGATTCCTTAAGCTTGCTCCTGCTGAGAATATAACTGTCCTTAAGCCTCATGTAATCTGCTTCGTTAAAGAACCTTTCCTTTTGAATTCTCGTCATATACAGCACATCAACCTGTTTTATCACTTCTTCAAGGTTTTCCGTCTCATAAATACCCACATTATACTTTTCCAGAAGACTTGACTTCAAGTGTTCGGGAAGCCTAAGCTCAGCGGGAGATACCAGTACGAATTTTGAGCCTTTATAGCGGGACATCGCACTTATCAGTGAATGAACCGTCCTACCGAATTTGAGATCCCCGCAGAAAGCTATTGTCTGATTATCCAATGTTCCTTTATATCTTCTTATGGTAAGCAGGTCTGTCAATGTCTGTGTCGGGTGCTGATGTCCTCCGTCGCCTCCGTTTATTACGGGAATGAGCGAATATTCTGAAGCAAGTTTAGGTGCTCCCTCCTTGGGGTGCCTCATTACCACAATATCTGCGTATGAACTCAATACCCTTATGGTGTCAGCTATGCTTTCCCCCTTTGATACCGAGCTTGTGCTCGCATCAGAAAAGCCAAGTACCTTTCCTCCCATTCTCAGCATTGCTGATTCAAAGCTCAGCCTTGTTCTTGTACTTGGCTCATAAAACAGTGTCCCAAGAATTTTCCCATTGCAGATATTCCCGAATGAATCCCTGTCATCTGCCATTCTGTCAGCCAGGTTAAAAATCTCATCCAGTTCCGATAGGCTGAAATCATTGGGGTCAATCAAATGTCTGCCTTTTAAACTCATGTATTCTCCTCCTTCTTAGTCTCTCCGGACTATTATTTAAAGGTTACCCATTCAGGGCATAAAAAAAACCTCACACCTGTGGGCATGAAGTAATTTTAATCGCCAGATACACTATCAAAAACCTTACCAGCCTCACAGGACTAAATTAAAGGTTATCTTTTTTCTTAAGATATCATAACGAAGAAATGTTGTCAATAAAATGATATGATAAGTTTTTTTCAAATTACACCCAAAAACCATAACCAACCTGCGAATTGTATATTAAACACAAAAATCCATTCAAAGAAAAAAGAAACAAGGAGGAAATCTTATGTTGAAGAAAAAGTTGGCGGCACTGGGAATTGCAGTAGTATTCACACTCTCTTCCTTAACTACAACGGTTTTTGCAGATAATAAAAAGCCGGCAGCGGGAGGAAATATAACAATCAAAGTTGTAGCTCCCGGCAAAGGTAATGCATATGGGCAAACAAAAATCAAAAAGAACGAAGTGAAAAAATACAAATTTGATGATTGCGCTGATATCACCTGGGCCCTCAATGCAATTGAAAAGTTAGCCGGGAAAGGAATAATCGGAGGCATCGGCAACGGCAAGTATGCACCAAAAAGTAATGTCACTCATGTAGAGGCTCTTGCAATGGTTATGAGACTGACAGGTGATGCCAAAGAAGCGGAAGGCATGGGCAAAAAGGTTCACCCCTTCTATCAAGGTATATTGCCTAATTGGGGCTATGGCTATATATTCATGGCAATAGAAAAAGGGATCCTGCTCCCTGAAGAACTGAAAGATTTCAATCCCAACAAACCTGCAAAGCGTCATGAAATTGCAAAGTATATCATAAGAGCAATGGGAGAAACCAAAAAAGCTTTAAAGCATATGGATGAAGACCTGGATTTCAAGGACAGCAGCGCTGTACCGGATAAATCAGTGGGTTATGTGTACCTTGTAAGTGAACTGAAAATTATGATTGGCAATGAAAAAAATATGTTCAAGCCAATGGATCCTGTGACAAGGGCCGAAATGGCCGTACTTCTCGACAGGGCTGAAGGCAAGTTTGACCTTCCGGATACTGACAACAGAAAGAACAGCACAGTATTTGTCTCTGCAGATGTCGATGACAATGAAATCACTGTCAAGGTAAAAGGAGTCACTGTAACTTACGATGTGCTTGAAGATGTACAGGTTTACAGGGATGGTTCCTTTGAAACTATAGAGGACCTGGTAAAAGGCGATATTCTGCAGCTTACATTAAACGACAGCAAAGACGTAATATTCATTGAGGTTGTTAAGAGTGCTGAAGATGACGATGATGAGGAAGATGAAATACCGGTATCCTTCCGTGCTGTATCCGACAGCAGCCTTCCAAAGGTACTCAAGGATGAAATAGACGATATGAAGTCTAAGGAAAGCTATGCAGCATATGAATATGACAACTATATTTACCTTGTGGCTGCAATGGGCAGGCAGAGGACCGGCGGTTATGATATAGAAATAGAAAAGGTATATAAGATTGGGGATAACGATGAATATACAATAAAAGCTGTAGTTGATACAGATGAACCTTCTTCCGGCTCCAATGTCACCCAGGCAGTCACCTACCCGTACAGTGTTGTAAAGTTTAAGAGCTTTGACAACATTGAAGAAGTTATATTCGTGGATGAAGATGATGATGAACTTGACAATGTAGAGATTGAAGACCTTGATGAAATAACCATCATAGAAGGTAAAATATACGGCCTGGCATCCAGCAGCAAAACGATAAGAATTGAAAAGTCAAACGGCTCAAAAGTAAGCTATACAGTTCCTTCCGGTGCTGAAATCATTGTAAACGGCGATGATGATGCAAAATTCTCTGATCTTGAAGTAGGAATGAGCATAGAAATTGAAATAGCTGATGACAAGGTTACAAAGGTTACCGCAGAAGATGCTGATGAAAACAAAGTTTCTTTTTCCGAAGTTGATTATGATGATTTATCTGACAGATTGAAGGATCAGGTCAATTATCTGAAGCTCAATAAAAACTACAAGGCTTATGAATATGACAACTATGTATACCTTATAGCCACAATGGGCAAAAAGAATTCTGACGGCTATAAAATCAATATAGATGACGTATACAAGATTAAGAACGGAAATAAATATACAATCAAAGCAGTTGTCGATATCGACACTCCTTCATCCACCAGCAGCAGTGATTCGGTATATCCGTACAGTATTGTAAGATTCAAGAATTTTGATGGGATAGATACTATCAGGTTTGTTGACGAGAACAACAACAAGCTTTCTGAAGCAAAAATAGTAGAACTGGATGAAGTTGTTACTGTAGAAGGGATAATCAGCGCAATTAATTCAAGCAGCAAGCAGATAAAAGTAAAGAAGTCAAACGGCACGACAGTTGCTCTCACAATACCAAGCAGTGCTGAAATAACAGTAAACGATGATGACGATGCAAGTTTTTCGGATTTTGAAGTAGGTATGAAGGCGGAAGTAGAAATTGTCGGCGATATAGTAACAGAGGTTGTAGCGGAAGATGATGAAACAGAAGTAACCGGCACACTTACGGGGATAAGCATCAGCACAGTCAAGAAAATCACTTTAAAGGTTGACGGCACAACCAAAGCCTATACAGTGGATTCAGATGTCAAGGTCATTATCGATAATGAGACTAAAAGGGTTGAGGATCTTAACGTAAACGATAAATTGACCTTAAAGTTCACAAACGGCATTCTGGTAGAAATAGAAAAGGAATAAATCAAATCTTGGTCATATCCACTCTCTCGGCAGCCAAAGCTGGCTGCCTTCTTTTTTGTTAATATTGTACTTGCCTCTGTAATATTTATTTATTATAAGGTTTTAAAAGGGAGTGGATAAGCATTGAAAAAACTCACATACATACAAGGGGCATTTATTCTGACATTGACAAACCTCATTACCGGATCCCTGTCCTTTATATACAGGGTATTTCTTACCAGGGCAATAGGTTCTGAAGGTGTAGGGGTGTATCAGCTGGTCCTTCCTTTATACCTGCTTTTTATAACTTTGGTTTCGGGAGGAATAACTACTGCAGTATCAAAGCTGATCGCTGAACAGACTCCCGGCAGCAATTACAGGAATATGTACAAGATTATCAAAATCTGCGGGATTACAATAGGGATATGGAGCTTGGCTTTATGCACCTTTATATTCTTCAACTCCGAATACCTGGCCAAATATGTCCTAAAAGACAACAGGACCTTCTTATCAATCATGGTATTTACCCCTGCCATATTCTTCATATCCTTAAGCGCCGTGTTGAAAGGGTATTTTTACGGGTTGCAATATGTCAAGCCTCCGGCTATGATTGACATACTTGAAAAAATGATCCGGCTGGGAGGACTTCTTCTGACTACATATTATCTTCTTCCGCTGGGAATCGAATACGTCTGCGCCGGTGTAATGGCAGCAATGGCTGCAGGAGAGTTAATCAGCCTTGTTCTTTTGTACTTCTGCTACAAAGTCAAAAAAGCAGCTGCAGCTCATACAAAGACTGATTCAACTATCCATATCATTACCAGAATACTGAAAACAGCCCTTCCCTTGTCCCTGAGCGGTGCCCTGACAACAATCATGGACATGATAACAGCCATACTGATACCCATGCAGCTTCGGGCAGCAGGCTACAGCAACTCAAATGCATTATCCCTATACGGTCAGGTAACAGGTATGGTAATGCCTCTGCTTTTCTTCCCCTTCATTATTGTTGCTTCCCTTGGCATTACTCTTGTCCCTGCCATAGCCGCCTCCTATGCCACAGGCAATTGGACGGCGCTTAACAAGAAATGCAATGACTCTCTTAAAATCACTTCGGCAATAGCCTTTGCTTCAACTGCCCTGTTTATTGTATTCCCCTGGGAGCTGTGCAGGATATTCTTCAAATGCCCCGAGGCCGGCAATATGCTTTTCTGGATGTCTTTCGTATGCCCCTTTGAATACTGGCAGTTCACTCTGTTTGCGGTTTTGAACGGCGTCGGGAAGCAGCACGTGGTTCTGAAAAACTCAATCCTTCATATTGTTATATCCGTCATGTGTTCATATTTCCTCATACCTATACCTTCTATAGGAATTTATGGGTTTGTAATCGGATTCTGTGCAAGCGCAGTGCTGATCTGCCTGTGGAACCTCGCAGACTTAAAGCGTATTTCCAACATACATATAGATTATTCCAACATATTAATAAAGCCCCTTATTGCTTTTATCGGTATGCTCATCGTCATCAAGGGCTGCAATCTGTATCTTGTGGCAAGGGCTTTGCAAAGCTTCAACATGACAGTATCAAGCATTACAGGCCTTGTATTCTTCTTTATGGTACTCTTCTTCATGGGAATTTTTACTCCCAGGCAGCTTAAAAACACCTTCGCTTTAAAATAAAATTATTTCCTTTTTCAAAACAAAAGCACCTGCCATATAAGCAAGTGCTTCTGATATTTGTATGAGTAAGTCTATAAGCCGGGTTCTGTATTGGATGATCATCTATCTAGGCTTGCCGTCGCCGACAAGCTCAAGCGACCTTACCCGGAGACGGAACGGGCCGTTCCTGCCAAAGCAAAGCCTTGGCTGTCTCTCTATTTGGTCTTGCTCCAAGTGGGGTTTACATAGCCGGCTAGTCGCCTAACCGCTGGTGAGCTCTTACCTCGCCTTTCCACCCTTGCCTTATAAAAGGCGGTATATCTCTGTTGCACTTTCCTTAGAGTCGCCTCCACCGGGGATTACCCGGCACCCTGCCCTATGGAGCCCGGACTTTCCTCGTATACATAACTGCACACGCGATCATCTGGCTTACTCAAAATATTATTTAATATTTTATCGTCAGGTACTTATTATATATCCGAAAGGAGAATCGGTCAATATGATATTTTAAGATGTCATGCCATATTTTTACTTAGTATCAGAATTTTTATAGAATAAAACCCTTCCGCAGCTTTGACATTTCAGTTCCTGATTGCCGCCCTTCAATGCTTCATAATCCATAGCCGGAACTTCCATCTTGCACCCGCTGCAAATGCGGTTTTTAACAAGGGCAACTGGATCAGAATGTGTTCTTATCAGTCTGTTGTACATTTCGAGGCTTTCCTGATCAATAGATTTCACCATGCTGTCGATTTTGGCCTGAACCTCAGCTTTTTGTGCTTTCAGCGATGCTGCTGCCTTGTCGGCCTCCTCTTTGCAATTCAAAAATTTCTTTTTAATAAATGTCAGCCTCTTTTTTGTCTCAGCAAGCTCCTTATTAATATTATCCGCTTCATTAATAAGTTCTATTATTTCATTTTCTGCCGCCTGCTTTTTTTCTTCAAGCTTTTCAAGCTGTTTCTCAATGTTTTCTAATTTTTTGATTGTGTTTGTTTCTCTGCTGAACTTGATTTCTTCCGACGATTTCTTGTTGTACTCCAGATTTCTGATCTCATTATTCCTGACTTCCTGCCGATATGTATTTTTCTTCAATCTTTCTTCGCCTTTAAGGTATTCCTCCCTGAGCCTTTGATACTCTTCCTTGTACTTTTGCATGTCCTTGTCTTCCTGAACCTCTTTAAGCTTCCTGACAATTGCATTCATTTCCTTATTCAGATACTGCAGCTCATAAAGCAATGGCAGATTCATATAACCATCTCCTTTTTTTATTTTACGTTTTGTAAAGTTAAATGAAAATTGAGAACCTGCTACACTTTCTGGTACAATGT
>DAOLPD010000086.1:2472-12125 GCA_035417425.1 Bacillota bacterium | reverse complement strand
CTTATAAGCTGTATGCTGGGGGCGGGGATTCTAAGCCTCCCCAGGGTCACGGCAGAGGCGGTGGGGCAGGACGCGTGGCTGGCAGTAATTTTGGGGGGAATTATCCCATTTGTGTCTATCTGGCTTTCAAACAAAGTAGTAAGCAGGCATCCGGGCTTATCCTTTGCTGCAATTACAGAGATGCTTGCGGGAAAATGGGCAGGAAAACTTCTGTCAGCAGCATTTGTCATATATTCCATAATAGCTTCGGCAGCAATACTAAGGGTGTTTACTGAAGTAATCACAATGTTTCTGCTGCCGAAAACCCCGATTCTTCTCAAGATAATGCTCGGGCTTGCTGTAAGCGCTTATATGGCAGGCTCAGGAATAAAGGTTCTTGGAAGATTGAATGAGTTTTTGTTCTATGTTCTGATTCCGACACTTTTTGTATCAATACCATCGGTAATAAAATTTGCGGATATTCATTATCTTATGCCGGTGCTGAATAACAGTCTTGGTGATTATTCCAAGGCAGCTTTAACTACGGGCTTTGCTTATTCAGGCTTCGAGACTATTATTGTATTTGCTCCTTATGTATTGAAAAAGAAGGAGACCCTGAAGGCAGCCGTGCTGGCACTCATAATAACAGCACTGATATACTTGTACACGGTGATAACTACTGTAACGGTATTCGGGGCGGAACTTACCCAAATGTTCACATGGCCTACTTTGAGGCTTCTTTCTGTTATTGAAATTCCCGTGCTGGAAAGGATAGAGTTCATTGCAATAATAGCATGGATAGGAGTGGCCATAAGGCCGGTCAGCAATCAATACTTCTGTGCCGGCCTTATTATAAAGGATGTATTTGGCATGAAATCCCTGAGTAAGGTTGTGATACTGCTATATCCTATTATTGCTGCAATTGCATGGTATCCCAAAAATATAGGCATTGCATTCCGCCTATCGGATTTTGTCGGTATGTATTCGCTGATACTGGGAACTGCACTGCCGCTGCTTTTACTGGGGCTTTCGATTATCCGGGGCAAGGGGAGGGCAAGAGATGAATAAAATACATAAATATATTTTGTTGTCCGCAGTCATAATTATCAATGCCTTATCCTTATCGGGATGTTGGGATGAAAGGGAGTTGGATGAGCTGGCAGTTCCTTTTATAAGAGGTTATGACTACGCCAATGAAGAGGAAAAGATGCAGCCTGATGATAAATACCTTATAAGTGCAGGGTTTCCGGTTTTCTACGAGGATACGGCGGAAAAGTACCATGTTGATATAACTTCCGGTTCTCTGGACGGAGAGGGGATAAACAATAGAAACACACACTTCGGTGAGCAGATCATACAGGGACAGCTTCAGATAGTTATGCTGGGGGAAGAGCTTATCAGAAATGAGAACATTATGGAACTGACTGATATTTTATCAAGAAATCCTGTGGTAAAAGGAGCTATTCAAATGGCAGTATCAGCGGGAAGGGCTGCAGACATGCTGAAAGCACCTGTGAAGCACTATCCAAATCCGGGTATATATTTACAGGTGCTTTTAGAAAATATAAGGAGGACTAATTTTCTCCCCACCTCCTCGCTGTTTGAAATTAACAGGCATATTGTTTCAAACCATACGGCTCCATTGCTGCCCTACATCGTGCATAAGGAGGGAAATATAATGTTTGCAGGCTCATGCCTTCTGCATGACGGAAAAAGCATGGTGCATTTAAACATGGAAGAAACCGAGATTGCTGTACTGCTGAGGGGAATCCGGGGCAGAGGAATGATTACCTTTGATGTTATGGAGGATAATAAAGTCATAGACCAGGTAACCTTTGAAGGCAAGAATAGGCGTAAGATTAAAGTAAAAAAAGAAGGAGACAGATATATATTCAACATATTGATAAAGATATCGGGAAGGTTATTTGAGCGTAAGAAGAATGAGCCTGTTATTGACAATAAGGATTTTGTCAAGCTCAGTCAGAAATCCCTGGAGGACTTAATCAGGAAAAGGGCGGAGGATTTTGTTGCCAAGGTGCAGAAGGAGTACGGCTTCGACGCGCTGGAATTGGGGATGGAGATAAAGGCACATTCCAGGGAAAAGATGGCTGAAGAGGATATTGACAGAATCATTCAGGATTCGGAGATCAATGTTGAGGTTAAGGTTCAGATAGAAAATGCCGGAGGTAAAATATGACGATGTATTTTCCTTTTGATATTATTCTGCTATAGCCGTATAATATATTAGGTATGGATACTATAGCATTATATAGAGAATCCGGGGTGTTATTTTGCTTACAGATATTTTAATTAAGACATTTATAAAGGATAAAGATAATATCAGGGATAAAAACGTCAGGCAAAAATACGGCTACCTGGGAGGTTTCGTAGGTATTGCATGCAATGTGGCGCTTTCAGGGGTAAAGATTGCAATAGGCCTTATGGTAAACAGCATCGCGATTACCGCTGATGCGGTAAACAATCTTTCCGATGCCGCATCTTCCATAATTACTGTGATTGGGTTTAAGATAACCAACAAGCCTGCCGACCGGGAGCATCCCTTCGGCCATGGGAGGATAGAGTACATATCTGCTATGGTTGTATCCTTCATGGTTATACTTGTGGGCTTTGAGTTTCTGAAAAGCTCCTTTGAAAGGGTAAGGAATCCCGAGGCAGTCAAGTTTGATATAATACCTTTTTCAGTATTGCTGATATCCATAGGTGTTAAAGTCTGGCTGAGCAGGTTCTATAAAAGGATAGGCCGGAAAATAGGCAGCAAAACTATGGAAGCTTCTGCTGCCGACAGCCTGAGCGATGTAATTACCACATCGGTAGTTGCCATGTCGCTGCTTGCTTCCCTTTGGACAGCTTTTCCCGCAGACGGATATGTGGGGCTTTTGGTATCCGCATTGATAATTTATTCCGGAATATCTCTTACAAAAGACACTTTGAACCCGCTGCTGGGGGAAGCTCCTGAGCCGGAGTTCATAAGGTCGATAACCGAAAAGGTCCTGAGCTATGACGGCATCATTGGCATACACGATATGATAGTCCACAATTACGGCCCAGGAAGGTGCGTAGTCTCACTGCACGCTGAGATTCCTGCGAATATGGATATAATGAAGGCACACGATGTAATTGACCTGGCGGAGCAGGAAATTTCTAAGGAAATGGATATACACATGGTGATCCACATGGATCCCATAAATACTGATGATAAAGTGGTGCAGGAGACTCAGAATAAGATTACCGAGCTTATAAGCGAAATGCATGAAGAGCTGACGATACATGATTTCAGGATAGTCGGAGGAGAGGAGCATAAGAACCTCATATTTGACCTGGTGGTGCCCTTTGAATATGACGAAAAAATGGCAAAGGACCTTTCCAATGAAGTCGCCCGGGAAATAAAAACGAAATATCCTGAATGCGATGCTATCATATATATTGACAGGGCATATTCTGTTCTGGATAAATTGTAAGCAGGCGGATGTTTCAGGCCGGCGCAATATTGATAAACAGGTATTGATAAATATCAGTGAATAGGGCAAAATAGCAATTGACATTGTAACTGAATATATATATAATAGTGGATATTAATTTATACCATAACAGCATTGAAGAGGACAGTAGTAAAGGACGCAATTCAAAGAGAGACATTCATTTGGTGAAAGATTGTCATTTGCCATTTTATGAAGATCACCTCGGAGCTGAAGGGCTGAAATCAGTAAGCCTTCCCGCAGGCATGCGTTACATGTGTCAAGTGGTGCATCATATTTTGATGATTGATGCATAACCTGGGTGGTACCGCGGTATAATATCGTCCCTTTGGCTTTGGCCGAAGGGACTTTTTAAATGCTGTTACAGATCACACTCTCAGAAAGGATGTTTGAAATGGATAAGTTTAAATTTTTATCAGAAGGCCGGATTGAAGAAAATGAAAAAAGAATATCGGAATACTGGAATGAGATTGACATTCTCAATAAGTGCGTAGAAACCAGAGAAGGCAAAGAGCCTTTTATATTCTACGAGGGGCCTCCTACTGCCAATGGTAAGCCCGGATTGCATCATGTAATTTCCAGGACACTTAAGGATACGGTTTGCCGGTACAAGACCATGAAGGGTTATCAGGTCAAAAGGAAGGGAGGCTGGGATACCCATGGGCTTCCTGTGGAAATCGAGGTTGAAAAGGACCTCAAATTGACCGGCAAGCAGGATATCGAAAAATACGGCATCAAGGAATTTAATCAGAAGTGCCGCGAGTCTGTTTTCAAATATGTAGGAATGTGGAGGGACATGACGGAAAAGATGGCCTTCCTCATTGATATGGATAATCCGTATGTAACCTACGAAAACGAATATATTGAGTCAGCCTGGTGGATATTGAAGAAATTCAAGGATGAAGGATATCTTTATGAGGGACACAAGATATCACCTTATTGCTCAAGATGCGGTACGGGACTTGCATCCCATGAAGTAGCCCAGGGCTATAAGGAAATAAAGACCACCACTGTAATAGCGAAGTTTAGGAGAAAAGATGCAGATGAGTATTTTCTTGCATGGACAACGACTCCCTGGACACTGCCCTCCAATGTAGCCTTGACGGTAAATCCCAAGGAGACATATCTCAGGGTAAGGCAGAACGATGAAATATATTATGTAGAAAAAACCCTGGCTGCAAAAGTACTGGGGGAAGATTTTGAAGTGCTGGAAGAGCTCAAGGGCACAGAGATGGAATACATGGAATACGAGCAGCTGATACCATTTGTAAAGGCGGATAAAAAGGCTTTTTATGTGACATTGGCTGATTATGTAACAACTGAGGATGGTACGGGCATTGTTCACACCGCACCTGCCTTCGGTGAAGATGACTACAATACAGGCAGAAAATACGACCTTCCGGTTCTCCAGCCCGTCAGCATGGAGGGCAAATTTATAGGAACACCATGGGAAGGCATGTTTGTAATGGATGCAGACATTGATATAATCAAGTGGCTGGCGGCTGAGGGCAAGCTGTTCAAGAAGGAGAAGGTGGATCATAACTATCCCCACTGCTGGAGATGCGGGACACCTCTGCTTTACTACGCAAAACCAAGCTGGTATATAGAAATGACCAAGCTCAGGGACGACCTGGTGGCTAATAATAATAGAGTAAACTGGTTTCCCCCCTATGTCGGAGAGAAGCGCTTCGGCAACTGGCTTGAGAATGTGAATGACTGGGCGCTTTCCAGAGACAGATACTGGGGTACTCCCCTTAACATATGGCGATGCGGCTGCGGACACACGGATTCCATAGGATCCATCAAAGAACTGGTGGAAAGGGCAATTGAGGATATAGATGAAAATATCGATCTGCACAGGCCATACGTGGATGAAGTTCACATTAAATGTGAAAAATGCGGCGGCACCATGACAAGAGTAAAGGAAGTAATAGACTGCTGGTTTGACAGCGGAGCAATGCCTTTTGCACAGCATCATTATCCCTTTGAGAACAAAGAGAATTTCAGCGAACTGTTCCCCGCAGACTATATCTGTGAAGGGATTGACCAGACAAGAGGCTGGTTCTATTCGCTGATAGCAATTTCAACCTTTGTCATGAAGACAGCTCCATACAGGAATGTACTTGTCGGCGGGCACCTGGTGGATAAAGACGGGAAAAAGATGTCCAAATCCCTGGGCAATGCCGTAGATGTATTTGAAATGTTCGAGAAGTATGGCGCAGATGCGCTGAGATGGTATATGCTTTATGTGTCGCCGGTCTGGACTACCACAAAGTTTGACGAAGACGGTGTAAAGGATGTGCTGAGCAAATACTTCGGAACACTGAAAAATGTATACACCTTCTTTGCATTGTATGCAAATACCGACAGCATAGATCCGAAGGATTTCTTCGTGGAATACAAGGATAGGCCGGAGCTTGACAGGTGGATACTTTCCAAGTACAACAACCTTATTGCCGAGGTTGATGGCGCTCTTGAAGTGTACGATCTTACAAGAGCGGCAAGAAAGCTGCACACCTTTGTGAACGAAGATCTTTCCAACTGGTATATAAGGCGTTCAAGAAGAAGATTCTGGGATGCGGAGCTTACGGAAGATAAAAAGGCGGTTTATAATACCACCTATGAAATACTTGTGGGCGTATCCAAGCTAATGGCTCCCCTTGCCCCATACCTTCCTGAAGAGATATACCGCAACCTCACAGGAGAGATGTCAGTACATGTGGCATATTTCCCCGAGGTTAATGAAGATCTGATCGACAACAAGCTGGAAGAGAGAATGGACCTTGTAAGGAGCCTTGTAGGACTTGGGAGAGCTTCCAGGGAGCAGGTGAGGATAAAAGTCCGCCAGCCTCTGCAGAAGGTATTCATAGATGCAAAGTATGAAGAACTTATATCTTACCTGATTCCGCTTATCCAGGAAGAATTGAACGTAAAGGAAGTCATATTCGAAAAGAATCTGAATAAATTTATAGACTTTACCCTGAAGCCGGATTACAAATTTGCGGGTCCCGTACTGGGAGCAAAGATAAAAGCCTTCGCAAAGATGCTTGAGGAAATGGATGCAGCAGTATATGCACCTAAGTTTGAAGTAGGGGAGACTGTTAAGATTGAGCTTGAAGGAGAGCCTCTGGAGATAAATAAGGATTATGTGATAACCAGGATAGCAGCCAAGGAAGGCTTTACAATGACAACAGAGAATAATCTCTTTGTAATACTGGATACTACCCTGACGAAAGAGCTTATTGAAGAGGGCTACGCAAGAGAGTTCATCTCCAAGGTTCAGCAAATGAGAAAGAACAATGCTTTTGAAATGATGGACAGGATAAACATATACTATGACGGGGACGATGAGATAGCAGAAGCAGTCAAGGCATATGAGGAATATATCATGACTGAAACCCTGGCTGAAAAGATAGAAAGGGTGACGGATGCGAACTTTGAAGTCCAGGACCTTAACGGACATCAGACGGGAATGAAGGTAGAAAAAATATAGGGAATTAAATAAATAATAAAGGCCTCTCCGGAAAAACCGGAGGGGCTTTATTATTTATTAAAAAAATAAAAAAACTAAAAATTATTTTTTGCTTAAAGAAGGAATATAAAAATCCTTGTAGAATAATTAACGTAAACATATAAGTTACGGCGTCACACATAGTGTGACGGAGGGAGTGATTGAATGAGTTTAAAGGTAGTAATTACTGACTGCAGCTGGGGAAATATTGAAGTGGAAAAAGAGTATTTGCCCGAAGGTGCGGTAGTAGAGGGTTATCAATTAACAACAGAAAAGGAGGTAATTGAGGCATGCTCTGATGCAGATGCGATTTTATCTGAATATGCTCCTATTACTGCTGAAGCATTAAAATCATTTAAAAAATGCAAAATCATTTCAAACACTGCAATTGGATTTGACAACATTGATGTAAAAGCTGCTGAAGAGCTTGGGATTGCTGTAGCCAATGTGCCGGGCTATTGTGCACATGAAGTGGCAGATCATGCAATGTCTCTGATTCTTGCAGTCAGCAGAAACATAGTAGTATATGACAAAGCTGTGAGAAAAGGTGAATGGAACTATGAAATAGGGCTTGAGATGGATAGGCTTGAAGGACAGGTGCTAGGTTTGGCGGGTTTTGGCAAGATAGCACAGTACGTAGCAAAGAGGGCACAAGGATTCGGATTTAAAGTTATTGCTAATGACCCGTTTATTAAACAGGAATATGCTGATTCATTGAACGTCAAATTGGTTGAAATTGATACACTGCTTGCTGAATCTGATATAATTTCCTGCCATATACCCGCCATAAAAGATACTATAGGTTACTTTAACAAGGAAAAGTTTGACAAAATGGCAAAATGCCCTATATTTGTCAACACCTCAAGAGGAAAACTGGTTAATGAGGAAGACCTGGTCTATGCTCTGGAAAACAAAAAGATAAGGGCTGCAGCATTAGATGTTATGATAGAAGAACCGCCAAGTATGAATAATAAGCTATTTACCTTTGATAATGTGATAATCACGCCCCATGCAGGATTCTTTTCGAAGACTGCATTAAAAGAGGTCAGAAGCAGGTCTGCAATGAATGTGACAAATTTCTTCCAGGGGGAATTCAATAAGATTAACTTTGTAAATAAAATCAAAGGGTAGTGAGGGATTATGGAAAAGAAGCCGTATTACTTAATCCAATCAGCGGTTAGAACATTGCAGATAATTGAATATCTTGCAGAAACCGGCGGGTCAAGCGTAAAAGAAGTAGCTGAATTTATCGGAGAGAGTAAGACTACAGCTCATAGATTCCTTGCCAGCATTAAGGATCAGGGTTTTTTAGAGCAGGACAGTGAAAGCAAAAAATATAAATTGTCCTTGAAACTATTTGAAATCGGCAACAAAATCGTTGACACCCTGGACTTGAGAATGGTTGCAAGGCCAATACTTCAGGAACTGTCGCTGCTTTCTTTACAAACTGTCAACTTAGGAATACTGAATAAGAGTGATATTGTCTATATTGACAAGGCAATCAGCGCCAATAATCTCAGATTGGACAGCCCTATAGGCGGAAGGGATCCTGCTCACTGCACCGCCATGGGCAAATCAATACTTGCATTTTTATCTCGAGGCGTACAGGAGAACTATGTGAGCGAATATGGCTTAGGTATGAGAACTGCCAATACTATAACAAATCCTGCAGACTTTTACATAGAATTGGATTTGATTAGACAAAAGGGTTATGCAAGGGATAGAGAAGAGCTTGCATTGGGAATAGAATGTGTTGCTGCACCTATATTCGATAGTTTTATGCATCCTATAGCAGCTATGAGTATTTCTATGCGTAATAACCCGGAAAATATGGAACGGCTGGAAGAATACCAGGAACAGATTCTAATTGCATCTAAAAAAATATCAAGTAAATTGGGTGCAAAGATATAAAACAAAATTAAGGAGGCTTTATAAATGATAGGGAAAAAGGTTATTTTAAGAGCGAGAATGGGTTCAGGAGATGCTCATTACGCAGGAGAGTTGGTTAATGGCTCAAAGATATTGGATTTTTTCGGTGATGTCGGAACGGAATTATGCATCAGGTATGACGGAGATGAAAGCTTATTCAGATCATACAGCTCTGTTGATTTCTTAGCGCCTGTTTATGCGGGAGACTTCATGGAATATCATGGTTGGATAGAAAAGGCAGGAAATACATCCAGGTTCTGCAAGTTCGAAGCATATAAAGTGATCGAACTGGCAAGGGATCCTGAGCTGGCTTTATCGGCTGCAAATGTTTTGAAAGAACCGTTACTGGTTGGAAAGGCCGAAGGAACTCTGATCGTTAAGAAGGAAATGCAAAGAGGAGCACAGGACCCGGATTTTAAACACGAATAAAGTAATAAGGTGTCTGACCTCCAGCTGTTAAAGTTGGAGGTTTGTTGCCAAGTAGTTGAAGAAGTATTCATAACACTTCGTTGAGGAGGAATTCTGATTGAACTTAGTAAAAATCGACATGGAAAAATGCAAAGAATGTGGATATTGCATAAACTTCTGTCCTAAGAAAGTAGTGTTGGAACAAGGCGCTAATATTAATAAAAAGGGTTATTATCCTGCAACTGTCGTTAACCAAGATGAATGTATTGCATGTGGAACTTGTGCAAAAGTATGCCCGGAAGCTGCTATTGAAGTAATCAAAGATTTTG
>DAOLPD010000086.1:0-2462 GCA_035417425.1 Bacillota bacterium | reverse complement strand
CAGGAGGTTTAGATATGGGAGAAAAAGTATTTATGCAAGGGAATATGGCATTGGCGGAAGCCGCAATTAGAGCGGGCTGCAAATACTATTTCGGGTATCCGATTACTCCGGCCAGCGAGATACTGGAGTATTATGCAGCAAAAATGCCTGAAGAAAATGGTGTTTTTGTACAAGCTGAGACAGAAGTATCAGCGTCAAATATGATAGCAGGTGTTGCTGCAACAGGGAAAAGAGCTATGATGGCGACTTCAGGACCTGGAATAAGCTTAGGTGCGGAAGCGATATCATATATGTGTGCTGCACAATTGCCGGCAGTGTTAGTGAACGTTATGAGGCCGGGACCCGGGGACGGTGACATAGTAGCCTGCCAGGGAGACTATTTCCAGGCGGTTAAAGGTGCGGGGCATGGTGATTACAATACTATAGTATTGGCTCCTTACTCTGCGCAGGAAATGGTTGACTTTGCTTTCGAAGCATTTGAACTGGCGGAAAAGTACAGAAACCCGGTAATGATCCTTAGCGACGGCGGGCTTGCCAAAATGATGGAATCAGTTGAACTTCCGGATAGGATAACACCGGATAATAAATTCCCATGGGCATTGACAGGTGCCAAAAATAGGGATGCCAATGTAATCACAACTTGTGCCAAGTCACCGAAACAGTGGGAAGAGTATAATCTTGTGCTGCAGGAAAAGTTCAAAAAAATGAAAGACGCGGAGCAAAAGTGGGATAGTTACAAAACCGAGGATGCAGATGTAATAGTGGTTGCTTTCGGTATTTCAGCAAGAATTGCTTCTTCAGCCGTTAAGATGGCAAGGGATAACAATATGAAGGTTGGAATGATTAGGCCGATAACACTTTGGCCATTCCCGGAAAAAGCATTTAAAGGCCTTGATGACAAATATTTCTTTGTTACGGAATTAAATGCGGGTCAAATGGTGGAAGATGTGAAATTATCAGTCAAAGATAAAGATAAAGTCAGTTTCTATGGGCGACTTGGCGGGATGACCCCAACTCCAAAAGAATTATACGAAAAACTCATTGAATTATTTAAAGAGCATAAGCTCAATGCTAACGTTTAAGGGGTGGATGTAATGAAAGTAGTATATAAGAGACCGGAGCTCTTGACTGATGCACATTTTTCATACTGCGGCGGTTGCGGACACGGAATAATAAACAAGATGATCGCTGAGATCATTGAAGAAGAAAAACTGGCTGAAAAGGCTATCCTGGTATGGCCAATAGGCTGCTCCGTATATGCAGACCAAAATTTCAAGGTTGATTCAATATGTGCATTGCATGGACGTGCCCCATCGGTAGGTACCGGTTTGAAAAGAGCTCTTCCGGAGAACACAGTAATTGTATATCAAGGTGATGGAGACATGGTTTCGGAGGGCATGGCAGAAATAATGCACGCTGCAATCAGAGGAGAAAAGTTCAGTGTTATTTTTGTAAACAATGCGATATTTGGAATGACAGGGGGCCAGATGGCTCCGACAACATTACTGGAGCAGAAGACATCAACCTCACCATATGGCAGAAAGGCTGAAACCAGCGGATATCCTGTGAATATGGCCGAACTGATTTCCAATGTTCCGGGATGCTATTTCAGTGAGAGGGTATACGTTAATAATCCTAAGAATATTATGAATGCAAAAAAAGCCATAAAAAAGTGTATTCAATACCAGATGGAGGGAAAAGGATTAAGCTTTGTTGAAGTTGTGTCACAATGTCCCACCGGCTGGGGAGTGAAGCCGTTAGATAGTCTGAAAATGGTGGATACAGAAATGTCCAAGGTATATCCCCTTGGTGTATTCAAGGATATGGGGGTGAATGGTAATTGAAGAATGAGTTAATCTTTTCAGGCGTAGGCGGCCAGGGAATAATGCTGATAGGAAAAATGCTTTGTGAAGCTGCAGTAGGTAAAGGATATCAAGTTACTTTCGCTCCTACTTACGGTCAGGAAAAAAGGGGAGGGCGTACCAGCTGTCAGATTGTAATATCCGATAGTGTAGATTCACCTGTTATTTCAGAGGCGGATACCGTATTGATAATGGATGAGAAATCCCTGGACGATTTTAAAGACAGAGTTAAAAAGGGCGCTTATCTGATAATAAATAGCTCAATGATAGATACAGAATTAACAAGAGATGATATCAATATTATTAAAGTCCCTATAAATGATATTGCCAGCGAAATAGGAAATCCAAAGTCCGCTAATATTGTAGCTCTCGGGGTAGCATTAAAGTACATTGATTCGGTATCGTTGGAAGACATAAAAGAATACTTGGGAAAAATCTTTAAAGGCAGTGCAGTCGAAAAGAATAAAGAAGCTTTACAAACTGGTTATAACTATAAATAAGTCAAAGAAATTTGAATTGCCTTGACCTTTAAGACTGGAGGTATGTATATGCAATTTTTTGAATTTACCGAAGATCAGGAATTACTGAGAAAAGCGGTGC
>DAOLPD010000085.1:0-12286 GCA_035417425.1 Bacillota bacterium | reverse complement strand
GGCGCACCGGGCTCAGGATTTCCTTCGATGCTTCTTATCCGCACCAGTTCCTGAGTTGCTTTAATAATGTCATCCTTCATTGAATCTACTGCTGTAGCTAATTTCATTTCATATACCTTCCTTTACTTTATTATTCTTCAAAACTCCATATTAAGATCCATAGCAGTATTGATCAGCTAAGGATCTTAATCAACTAAAATCAGTTTTACTGTTCAAGCTTTTCTTTATTTCTTGCAGCAACATTTTTCTGCCAGGCATGCAGGAACAGTGACATGGCTATAACTCCGTAAGCTATGAAAGAACGGAAGTATTCACCTATCTGTGCATCGCCAAAGAGATTTTTGCCTGCATTAGGTGATACAGTAAACAGAGTATGGAACAAAAGTGTTCCTACTATAGCCTGACCTATTGTGGCTTTTGTAACGGTAGCACCTCCGATGACCAGAGCGGCAGCAGCAAACATACCCGCCTGTTCATGAGCCGTATAAGTCTGTATAGTCCCTATGTTCTGAAGGAAGATAATCTGTCCCCAGGCAGCCAGTACAGTGGAAATAATCATTGCAATTATTCTTGTTCTATCAACATTTATACCTGACACATCCGCGATATGGATATCCTGGCCTAAGGCTCTGAAATTTTGTCCCAGCTTTGTTTTGACGATAAACTTAAGGAAAATGCACAGCAACGCAACAAGTATGAATGTAAATACCGGAATCTTAACCCCCATTACATTAAAAGCAAGAATATTATCCATGGCATATTTTATCAGATCCAAATCGAATGCGTTCTTGAGCCCTATTCCTCCAGGCAGCATAATAGCAGGGTTATTTGCAGGTATAATGGTTCCGACAAAAAGCAGAAACACTAATTGGTACACGCCGTTGGCGAAATATCCCAGAATCAGACTGGTAATCATTTCGCGGCCTTTTGTTTTATTCAGTAATTTTCCTACTCCGTAACCGAAAATAATAGCAAAAGGAGTAGCTAAGAATAATGCCAGAGCAAGTCCCGGAACACCGCCAAAATCCATAAACTTTATTATAATGAGTCCGATTTGACCTGCAATTGCTCCTATAACAATAGCAAAGTTAAGCCCCATTCCAGCCCATACGGGAATAAGCAAAGCAAGAACCAGGAATAGATTCCTGTCCAATCTTAATATTACATCTCCGATAATATGCTTTGGAGTCAATCCTGACACCATGGCGCCCCCAAGGCATAAAAGCATAAATAATATGGGAACTGAATATTTTGACAATAATGAAATAAAATTAAGCTTGCTGTGTTTTGGGTTTTCTATTTTTACTTCAGCATTCATTCTACTCGGCACCTCCCGCTTTTGTTAATGCATATAGGATAACTCCGTTTTGAACTATGATCCTTACTACCTCAGAAAGGTTACCCGTAGGAAGCAAGCCGTTAATAACAGGCAGTGATATGGCTAATAATGACTGAAATATGATTAAGCCCGATATAACATTCCCGATGCTTGCTTTCTTGATGCTTGCACCACCTATAAGTATTGCGGAAATAGCCAGGAAGGGCATATACAACGGAGCTGTGTACAATTGTATAAACCCATAGCTCTGAGAATATACTATTATACCTATAGCACCTAATACCATAGACAATACTGTCCCGATAGTCCTTTGCCTGTCTACATTTATACCTGAGGCCGCAGCAAATCTTGGATTGTCCCCAGCCGCAAGCATCGCTGCCCCTGTCTTGGATCTAAGGAAAAGCCATACCAGGTAACAGCAAATGGCAAAGAAAAGTAGAGTTCCAACCGGTATTACATTTCCCATTAAGGTTATATTCCCTAACTTATCTAACACCTTGTCAAATCTGCCTGACAGTGCAATAGTGTTTCTGAGTCCCTTTCCGCCTATTGCCCATACCATCTCAGGACTTTTGAAAGGGATAAGCAGCCAGCCGATACACATCAGGGAAACAATTGAATACCCCATATAGGTGCCTACAGTCATTTCGTCACCCTTAACTCTGTTTTGAAGCACCGAATACACCAAACCAACAATTATTGCAATGGGAATTGATATAAATAATGCAACAAACAGCGCAGGCATCCCTACCAAATTCATTTCTATAGATATGCAGCCTGCCAGTGCACCGCAAATCATCCCTATTGACAATGCAAAATTGGGTCCGGTTCCGGATATTATACAAGGGACCATTGCCAGCACAAGTATGCTGTTCTGAGCAATTCTCACCAATGCAGTACATATAAGTCCGATTATATTCTGTTTCAAGAATACCGCTGTTATCAAAAGGAGTGCCAGGAAAAGAGTACAATAGACCTTAGGGTGACCAAATCTTTCAATAGCACGTTTCCACAAATTATTCATTTAAATGACCTCCTTTGTGTGTAGTCTGGGCTTCCCAGCCATCAACAGACCATAATCCACGTCACTATCCTGAGGATCTAATATGCCTTGCAGCTTTCCATCATATATTAATGCTATCCGGTCACACACAGACCTTAATTCCCCCAACTCGCTGGAAGTCATTATAATTGTCATTCCATGCTCTACATTCAATTTGACCAATAAATCCAGAACCAGCTTCTTCGCGCCTATATCAATACCTCTTGTAGGCTCGGAAACAAAGAGTATATCAGGCTCTAAGGTCAATGCCCTGGCAATACACACCTTCTGCTGGTTTCCGCCGCTAAGCCGCCTTGTATACTGTGTTGCTCCGGTACACCTTATGTCCAGTTCCTTTATGTACTTTTCCGCATGCTCTCTTATCAGCCTGTTGTCCATCATCTTAAATGCTTTTATTCCAAATAAGGGCTTCAGGAATTTTTCTTGTATCTGCATACTTGTCATTACAATATTGGTCTCAATAGAATTATCCAGAAGCAAGCCGATACCCCTTCTGTCCTCAGAAACAAAAGCAAGCTTGTTCTCAATAGACTTTCTGGGATTGTTAAGCTCAATAAGCTGTCCGTTCTTATAAACCTCTCCTGTGGATCGGTATAATCCCATAATTCCATTAGCCAAGCCAACCTTTCCCTGACCGGCCAAACCGCCGATTCCTAATATTTCACCTTTTTTTATGTCCAGACTGACTCCCCTTATGGTTTCACCGGGCATATGCACAGTAAGATTCTTTATGGATAAAGCAACTTCATCACTTGTTTTACATACATCTTTATTGCATACCTTCTCGATTCTGTCTATCTTTCTTCCCACCATCATCTGTGCTATTTTTTCAAGGGTCGCTTCTTCCTTAGTCATTTCTCCGACCTTTTCTCCGTCACGAAGAACTGTAATATTGTCGGCAACTGCAATTACCTCATCCAGCCTGTGGGTAATAAATATTATGCTTATACCCTTATTGGCAAGATTTTTCATTGCTTCAAGAAGTTTCTCCGCTTCGCTCTCAGCCAGAACAGCCGTTGGTTCGTCAAACACCAGCACCTTCATGTTTTCCTTATCTATTTCTCTGGCTATTTCTATAAATTGCATATAGCCTACAGGCAGACCTGCCACAGGCAGCCAATCATCTACAGTCATTCCAAGCTCTTTCAATGCTTTATTGGCATCTCTCCTCATAGCAGGTATGTCCAAAGTTTTTAAAAGTGGACCAAGGACTTTACTTACAGTATTATCCTTAAGTATTTCACGATTCAGCTTTATGTTCTCCGTTATCGTAAAGCCCGGCATCAGCATGAATTCCTGGTGTACCATGCCGATCCCAAATTTAATAGCCTCATTGGGGGTTTTTATTTCAATTACTTCACCATCAATTAATATTTCACCTTTATAGCCACCGGTGTTCTGAATTACCGGCATACCAAAAATAATATTCATAAGTGTGGATTTACCCGCACCATTTTCACCAACCAAGGCATGTATCTCTCCCGGATTCAGCTTTAGATTGATACCATTCAAAACCCTGTTTCCGGAATATTCTTTTTCTATATTTCTTAGCTCAAGAACGTATTGTGCCTCATTTTCTTTCGGCATTGATATCCTCCTCTTTTCTGAGTTTGATAATCTTATCTATAAGTTCGATATTCAGTAAATATCATGCATAAGGTTGCCGCTTAAGCGACAACCTTATGCAGACATACGTACTATATAAATCTTTCTAGAATGTTATATAATCAGCGAGAACCATATAGAAGTTCTCCTGAACTACGCCATTCAACTTATAGTTGTCAAAGTGAATTGTGTATCCATCTGATACTTTTGCATAGGCAGCCTTGAGAGCTTCCGGGTCGTTTCTATCTTTCAATTCGCCGTTAATAAACATTATGCCGTATTCTACAAGAGCTGCAGTTGAAACCATTGATATCGGGAATGCATAGGATGAGAATCTCCCTGAAACGCCTTTTTCAGCAAGCTTTGTCTTGATCTGCTCAACCATGTATTCAGAGTCTCCGCTGTGTCCTTCCAATGAGATACCCAGTGCTCCGGGATATCCATGGAATGGGCTTGGGCAGCACTGCTGAGCAACTATAGCGCCCTGCTCAATACTTGCCTTAAGTAATGGCTCCTGCATAGCACAGTTTGTGCTGAAGAAGTTAGTATCTTTTCCGTATTCAGCAACTTTTCTCGGAATATCTTCCAGTATAAACTGCTGTGCGCCTGGAACTCCGGCATCCCCTGTCGGGTCTGGAGCTGTCGCATCAACAAACTTTATTCCAAGTCTTTCACATTCCTTAACCATTATTTCTCTTCTCTGAACTATAAGAGGATAAGACATATGTCTTGGAAAGGAATAGTGCACAAATGTCTTAGCACCCATTTTCTTTGCCTGCTCGGGCATCATATAACCCTGTGCAGCTTCATCTGCTGTAACTGCAACGTCACACTTTGAGGCGATTACGTCGGTTTCGCCCGGCTGGTAAGCAAGAATCAGTACGTCAGGTCTTACTTCTCTAACCTTGTCAAATGCTGCGGCAGCACCCTGTACAGACTGGTTCATGATAAGAACCTTAACGTCGGGATCTGATACGAGACCAACAGCGTTGGATATAAGAGTTTCCTGCTCCTTTGTAAATGCATCCGGATATGTCTGTGATACAATCATGCCCGGGTATTTCTTGGCAGCAGCTTCCATTGATCTGAATTCTTCCTCGTTCTGTGAAACAGTTCCTGTGTAAATTGCGATCTTGGCTTTTGCTGCTGCCGGAGCTGCAGCTTCTCCTGCCGGTTCTGCGGCTGCCGGTTCTGCCGGTTTGGCACATGCAACAGCACTGAATGCCATTACAAGAGCTAATACTAGAGCTAATACCTTTTTCAATAGATTCCCCTCCAGTTAATATTTATTTATTAGCCTGAAAATGTAACTTCTCAGGTACTAATCATAAAAAAATAAGCAATCATATAATATGTGACCTTAAAATATGGTTTCATATTATATAAATTGCTTATTCCATTAATTTTAATCTTTACCTATTTTTATAACTTTTTTCTCTTTTTTATAACATATTTCTCTTAAAAGTCTTTTGAGGGGAAATAAAAATGCGTTATCTACCGAAGCTTATATTTATTCTTGGGTCTTCCCAACTGTCCATAAATAGGAATAATTTCAATCTTTTTTTCATCAAGGAGATAGGATACATATCTGTGTACCGTCTGGTATGCAAGAGTGAGACCGTTAGCTATATCTTCTATTGTTAGTCCTGCCTCATGTTCTTTCAAATAATCACATATAATACTCAAGGTTGCTGGACTTATTCCTTTTTCTATATAAACCTGTTTTTTTTCTGCAATATATTTCTGTTGAACTTCATTGATTCTTAGATTCATTTTTATACGGGAAATCAAATCCGGCGACCTTATCGGCTTAACTGCAAAATCCGTTGCTCCTGCAGCTATAAATTTCTCTGCTATCTCCTGTCTCTCATCAACTGTCAACACTAATATCGATATTGCATTATCCAACTGCCGGATTCTTTTTACCGTAGTCAAGCCATCCCAATCAGGCATGTGATAGTCCACAATTGCAAGATTTGGCTTGTGAACTCTGCACAACTCATAACCTTCCCTGCCGTTGTGTGCAGTTGCTGCTTTCCAGCCTCCAAACGCACATATCTCTTTGATAGTATAAAGAATATCAGATTCGTCATCAATTATTACAATTTCAAGTTTATCATTTATTGTCAACTGTATCACTCCTCCTAAAATCTTCAATACATTCAACTGACGGCAGGAATATAGTTACTGTAGTTCCGGAACCCTTTTGGCTCATAATATCTATTGTTCCTGCATTATCCTCTATAATTCTCTTTGCAAAAGGCAGTCCTAATCCTGATGTGTTATTTGTCGAATATCCTACATCCCATATTTTTATGAGGTTTGCTTCCTCTATGCCTACTCCGTTATCTCTGATAATAATATTGATGCCTCTGTCTGCAGATTTTACATCAAAGCCTATCAGTTTATACGGACATTCACAGGGGGCAACGATTGCATTTTCAAGTACATTGATCACTGCCCTTGCTATTCGGATTTTATTAATATATATATCTCGAAGTCCTTGCTCAATATTAATTGAAAACTTTACCTTCTCATCTTCCAATGGAAGCTGTGCTCTTATATAATTTATAAGGTCTTCTGCCTTTATCTTCTGGCGTGAATATTCATACAGGAAGCCGGAGATCATTTCACTCATTTTAGTTACTGAGTTTTCGATGCGTTCACAGTACTCTTTCTGCTTATTGTTTACGCTTTCGCAGAAAAACAAGGAGTTTAAGCCTCTAATTGTTACCAAAGGTGTTTTCAGGTCATGCACTAACGAATGCACCTCCTGATACATTCGGTTTTCCATAGCCTCAATCCTCATATCCCGTATTTCATTCTCCTTTCTGTAATTCTCCTTCATCATATATATGTTCTGAGAATAGCTTATAAAAAGAGTTGCCGTAACAAAAGCCGAAATAATAAAAGGAACAAAAAAAGCAAACCCGGTGAAATTCAATACGGCTTCAGCGTTAAGATATATTCCGGATATTTTTACACTGTATGGTATATCACCCTTCCCGAACCGGTACAAAGAAAAATATGGCATTATGTTAAGCCACTGGAAGGCGAAAAAAACTTGTATGGATACTATAAAAACCTGTACAAAGCTGTTGGTTTCACCAAACAGCTTATCAAAAAGAAATAGTGAAATAATCAAAGCCAGTAGTGTTGATACAGGTTCCCATGATATTTCAAATACCAGTGAGTCCATCCAATGTAATAATATTATACTGATTGACGATAGTAGAATCATATCAAAGGATTTTAGTCTGACTCTAAGCCCTGTTTGAAAAACAATCAGCATTGTTCCAAAATACAGAACGGTGCTTTGAATTGAATAAAGGCCATTCAACAAAGCGGATGCAAGTATGAGATGACCGCTGTCTCCTGTGATTATTGCTTCTCTGATCTTAATAATTATGTCGAACATGTGGCTTTGAAAAAGGACAGGAAACATCAGACCTATTATAATTAATAGGATTCCTCCTGCAATAATTGCTTTTTGATATATAATTTCATTTTTATTAACTTGAACAGTGGTCATAGAAATACTCCTTTAACGTATATCCCTTAACGGAATGCTGAAGCGAAAGGCTCAGCTATATCACTCACTTTGCTTACTAAAGTCAGGGGTATATCGCCTTTCTCCGCCAGATCAACAAGGATTTTTTCATTGCCTGACCCCTTCAGTCCAATGATATAATCTGTATTAGCACCAATGATCCGGAGCAATTCTTCGTTTTTATCGTCATTGCTGCGCTCACCGCCGATTACAACGGTTATGATCGTCATATCATTATCCTTCGCCATATTAATAAGCTTCTCAATTCGTTTTTTTTCATCCTCGAAGCTGATGCCCTGAAGTTTTACCCCCAGGGAACTGTAGCCCACGGTAAATACAATTGTTTTCATATCCTCTATATCCAAATCATCAGCTTGTGGCATGAAAAAGCTTCTTATCATCAATTGGTTAGATATATCATTAACAATATATGTATCAGTGCTCTGTCCTGCGGAAGTAATTACAACCGGCACTTTCGCAATGGGCCGGGGTAATCCGGGAAGAGTGAAGACCTTTACTTCACTTTTCTCTGTAAAAGGCCAATTCACAAGAACAATCAACAGGATCAGCAATATCAAAAGCGCAAATCTGAATATATTCAGCTTCATATATTTCTATCCTCTATCCTTCATCATTCAATTTCAAGTGAGACCTGTTCCAAAGACTCAAAACCGGTCATGTGGGGTGTATACCCCTTCACCGACAATCGGGCAGCTAATACAGGCATGGTATGTACCAGCGGAACCGACGGTATGTCATAGTTCACAGTCTCCTGAATTCTTCTGTAAAGACTCCTTCTAAAAGACATATTAGTTGTCTCCCTTGCTTGTGTCAGCAATTGATCCACATCTTTACTCTTATAGAAAGAGTAATTTCCTGCAAGTCCAGGCTTTGCATTCTCAGAAGCAAACATAGTGTATAGAAAGTTGTCCGGATCGGCATAATCCCCGGTCCAACCTATTAATGCAATTTCATGCTCTCCATTATGTATTCTGTTCATATATTCATTCCAGTTGAAAACCTCAATTTCTACATTAATACCTATCTTCCGGAGACTATCCTTGATAAACTGTGCAGTCTCTAAAGGTTTTGGAATATACTCCCTGGCAGCATCCATTACCCACAATGTCGTGCTGAATCCATTGGGGTATCCTGCTTCCGCTAACAGTTTCCTTGCTTTTTCGGGATTGTATTCATAGGCCTCTAAGCTTCCGTTATAGCCCCATAAGGAAGGTGGTATAAATGTTAATGCCGGTTTTGCAAGATCGTCAAAAACATCAAATATCAGCTGTTCTTTATCTATCCCATGGCTGATAGCCTCCCTAACAGTCCTGTCATTGAAAGGAGGCTTTTCGTTGTTGATCGCCATATAACCAACATTGAAGCTGGGCCTGAAGTGCAGATATAAACTGGGATCGTATTTGACATCGGCAATATCATCGATGCTGAGATAATCCGCTATATGGATAGTACCCTGCCTCAATTCTTCCAGCCTGTCCTTATTTTTGGGTATAACCTTAAACTCGATTTCGTCTACCTTCGCTGCACCGTTCCAATACCTTTGATTACGCTCAAGAATTATACTCTTATCCCGATCCCAGCTCTTGAAAACAAAGGGGCCCGTACCCACCGGATGTTCGTATAAATCCTCCGAGTATTTCTCTATTGCTTCAGGGCTTGCTATACCGAATGCCGGCATCGTCAATGCGTACAGAAAGGGTGCATAGGGCTTGTTCAGCAGTATTTCAACAGAGTAATTGTTAAGCGCGGTTACGCTTTTTACAAATCCGGGAAAGCCGCCGAAAATATAATTCCAATAATTGAATGTTCCTTTGTGATAGGGGTTTTCCTCATCCATCCAGCGGTTAAAATTAAATACAACTGCATGAGCATCGAAAACAGTTCCATCATGAAACTTTACTCCCCTGCGCAGCTTGAATACCCATTTCAAACCGTCCTCGCTTGATTTCCAGCTTTCTGCAAGACAAGGCACTACATCATTTCCCCCATTTTCACATTTCACCAGTGTTTCCAATATGTTTACAGTTACTTTAAAGGAATCCATTTCGGTTGTGCAAGATGGATCCAGTGTAACAGAGTCATTTGCACGGCCTACCACCAATCTTCCAGATATATCCTTGGAATCAACTGCTTCAATAACACGCCGCTCTTTTCTTGTTCCTCCCAAAAAGGATCCAAACATGACAATGATAATAATTGCCAGAACTGATAATATCATCAAGGTTTTATTACCGATTTTCATGACTTCACCTCCGGGAAATTTTGTCAGAATATTTTCATCAATATGATTGTAGCCCAAAATATTATAAAAAGCAAAAGTTTTAAAAAAATAAAAGACAGGCAGTCTGCTTTATAATAAGCAAAACTACCTGTCCTCATAATCATAACTTCATGTATGACCGGACACCATGTACCTTCCCTACTTGTTGGTCTTATTCTTTATTTCATCTTGTATTTTGGACAGGAAATCTTCGAATTTCATAACGCCGATATCTCCTTCTTTTCTGTCCCTCACCGATACAGATCCGCTCTCCATTTCCTTATCTCCTACAACAAGCATGTATGGAATCTTTTGCATTTGTGCTTCTCTGATTTTATACCCTACCTTTTCGCTTCTCAAGTCAGCTTCTGCACGGATATTCAGATCCTCCAGACGCTTATTAAGCTTCTCGGCATATTCCTTCTGCTTTTCTGACACCGGAAGTATTATCACCTGTACGGGAGCAAGCCATACCGGAAATGCGCCGGCATAATTCTCTATCAATATCCCGATAAATCTTTCAATGCTTCCGAATATCGTCCTATGGATCATAACTGGTCTATGCTTCTCACCATCAGCTCCTACATAAGTAAGATTGAATTTTTCAGGCATCTGAAAATCCAGCTGAATTGTTCCGCACTGCCAGGTACGCCCGATGCAGTCTTCAAGATGGAAATCTATCTTTGGGCCGTAAAAAGCTCCGTCCCCTTCATTAATTTTATACGGCAGGCTGGATGCCTCCAATGCATTTCGCAGCGCCTCTGTAGCATTTTCCCAATCTTCATCACTGCCCATTGAGTTCTCAGGCCGTGTCGAAAGCTCAACCCTGTAACTAAACCCAAACAGCTTGTATATATAGTCTGTCAGGCTTATTACTCCCAGGACTTCTTCTTTAATCTGTTCAGGTGTCAGATATAAATGTGCGTCATCCTGGGTGAAGTTTCTTACACGCATCAATCCGTGAAGAGCGCCCGAAAGCTCATGCCTGTGTACAAGGCCAAGCTCACCCATTCTAAGAGGCAAATCCCTGTAGCTGTACATTGCATTCTTGTATATCAATATCCCTCCCGGACAGTTCATGGGCTTAACAGCATAAGTCTTTTCATCTATTGTAGTAAAATACATATTGTCCTTATAATGATCCCAATGTCCTGATTGATGCCACAAATCCTCATTCAATATCACAGGAGTCTTTATTTCCTTATAGCCATGTTTCCTGTGGATATCCCTCCAGAAGTTCTCAAGCTCATTCCTGATTATCATTCCCTTTGGATGGAAAAATGGAAAACCGGGGCCTTCTTCATGGAGGCTGAAAAGGTCAAGCTCTTTGCCCAGCTTTCTGTGGTCTCTCCTTTTAGCTTCCTCCAGCATGTTCAGGTATTCTTCCAATTCACTCTTTTTTGTATATGCAGTTCCATAGATTCTTTGAAGCATCTTATTTTTCTCATTGCCTCTCCAATAAGCACCCGCCACGCTTAGAAGCTTGAATGCCTTTACTTTCCCTGTTGAAGGTGCGTGGGGACCGGCGCACAGATCTACGAATTCTCCCTGCTTGTAAAAGGATATAACGGCATCCTCAGGAAGATCGTTTATAAGCTCAACCTTATAGCTTTCACCCATCCTGCCCATCATATCAAGAGCTTCACTCCTCGGCAGTTCAAATCTTTCAAGCCTTAAATCCTCTTTTACGATTTTCTCCATTTCTTTTTCTATTGCTGCCAAGTCTTCTTCCGAAAAAGGCTCATCAGAATCAATGTCATAATAGAAACCCGTATCAATAGCCGGCCCGATTGCAAGCTTAGCATCGGGATAAAGCCTTTTTACGGCCTGGGCTAATATATGAGATCCGGTATGCCTCAATGCCCACTTGCCATCATCATCATCAAATGTCAGAACCTCAAGACTGCAATCTTCATTTACAGGCGTACGCAAATCTACGACCTTGCCGTTCAGCTTTGCAGCCAGGGCGGCCTTTAATAGCCCGCTTCCTATTGAAGCAACAATTTCTTCTACTGTCGTCCCTTTCTTATATTCTTTAACAGAACCATCCTTTAAAGTTATTTTCACCATACTGTATACCTCCTTTGATTTTCAGCAAAAAAACAAAAACTCCCGTCCCTGAAGGGGCGGGATATTTTCCCACGGTTCCACCCTGATTTTTAACTCTGGATTGTAACGTAATCAACGTCCGTGAATACTTAAGCATCAGCTTGTTCAACACGGCACTCAAAGGTGGTTTTCCGGCAGATAATCCAGGAAATGCTTCCAGTCTGCGACATTTCCTCCCTTTTGGAACCCTCTGCTGTACTCGTCCTTATCATAGCAATTTAGTATATTATTTGTAATAAATTATACATTATTCAAATAAAAAATGCAACTAAGGCATTTTTTGAGTGTGATTATCGTGTGATAATGTCACCTTGTAAACTATCGTGATAAAATGTCACT
>DAOLPD010000084.1:11877-12287 GCA_035417425.1 Bacillota bacterium | reverse complement strand
AGGGAACAGGATTATCATACGGGACGCACGCTGATTCAGCCCCATGGGGAAAAATTTCTGGTGCAGAATCCCCCTGCTGCACCCCTGACGGAAACAGAGCTTGATGATGTGTACGGGCTGCCTTTTACCAGGCAGTATCATCCGATTTATGAGAATCAGGGAGGAGTACCTGCCCTTAAGGAAGTTAAATTCAGCCTGACTTCCCAGCGGGGATGCTTTGGAGGCTGTTCCTTCTGCGCATTGAACTTCCATCAAGGCAGGGTTGTGCAAAGCAGAAGCCATGAATCAATAATCGAAGAGGCGAAGCTGCTCCTTAATGACCCTGAATTTAAGGGTTACATCCATGATGTGGGAGGGCCAACGGCCAATTTCAGGCACGCAGCCTGCGATAAGCAGCTTAATGCCGGAGT
>DAOLPD010000084.1:0-11867 GCA_035417425.1 Bacillota bacterium | reverse complement strand
CTGCAAGAACAGGCAATGTCTTTATCCTACCCCCTGCAAAAACCTCAAGGTGGATCACAAGGATTATGTCGAACTGCTTAAAAAGCTCAGATCCCTTCCCGGGGTAAAAAAGGTATTCGTCCGTTCCGGACTGAGATATGACTATATAATTGCCGACAAAAAGGATGAATTCCTGAGGGAGCTTTGTGAAAACCATATAAGCGGGCAGCTCAAGGTGGCACCCGAGCATGTGTCGGACAAAGTACTGAGGTATATGGGCAAGCCTTCCAAAGAAGTATATGACAGGTTCGTAAAAAAATACTTTGATATGAACAAAAGGCTGAAGAAGGAACAATACCTGGTGCCTTACCTTATGTCGGGACATCCGGGTTCGGACCTTTCCGCCGCCGTAGAGCTTGCAGAGTACGTAAGGGATATGGGTTATAACCCGGAGCAGATACAGGAGTTTTATCCGACTCCGGGGACACTGTCCACCTGCATGTATTATACCGGGCTTGATCCCAGGACAATGAAGCCTGTATATGTACCCAGGGACCCTGAGGAAAAGGCAATGCAGAGGGCATTGATACAATACAGGAATCCCGCAAACTACGGGCTGGTATATAAGGCGCTGAAATCAGCCGGCAGAGAAGATCTGATAGGCTTTGGAGACAAGTGCCTGATAAAGCCTCCCCGGAATCCGGGCAGGGAGGGAAGAAACGCAAGAAGCGGAAACAGGAAAAGACGCTGAGCAAAGTCAAAAGGGAGTGATTATATGAAAGCAATATTGGAAAGAAGAAGCATAAGGAGGTATACCGGTGAGCCGGTGTCGGATGCTGATCTGAAAGACCTTCTCAAGGCGGCAATGGCGGCACCCTCTGCGGGGAACGAGCAGTCCTGGGAATTTATCATAGTCAATGACAGGCAGCTGCTTACAGAGATTACCAAGGTTCATCCCTATTCGGCAATGCTGCTGGAAGCACCTATGGCCATAATAGTATGCGGAAATTTAAACAATGAGATGTATAAGGGCTATTGGGTGCAGGATTGCTCCGCGGCAATCGAGAACATATTGATTGCAGCGCAGAGCAAGGGCCTTGGGACGGTATGGCTGGGTGTATACCCGAAGGAGGAAAGGGTCGATGCCATAAGAAAAATTTTCAGTATTCCCGAGCACATGATACCGCTGAATGTAATTGCAGTAGGACATCCTGCGGAGAAAAAAGGGCCTTCCGAGCGTTACGATGAAAAAAAGATACATTTCAACAAATGGGAATAGTGGCCCGAAAGGTTGAACAATCCATGTTGTTCAACTTTTGTTTTACTTTGATAATATAATTCTGATAAAATGTATTTGACAGTATTTAAAAAAAAAGGAGTGTATTCTGAAATGGGGCATTTGCCGATAGACGGAGAACATTTGACCATAAAGGATGTAGTAGATGTTGCAAGAAATAACCGGAGGGTCGAATTGTCGGAACAGGCAGTGGAACGAATCCGGAAATCAAGAGATTATGTGGACAGCCTGGTGGATAAGGGTGCAGTGGTATACGGAATTACCACAGGCTTTGGGAAATTCAGCGATGTATTCATATCAAAGGAAGATACCAGAGCTCTTCAGAGGAATCTTATCGTAAGCCATGCCTGCTCACTGGGGGAACCGCTTACCGAAGAGACTGTAAGGGCTATAATGCTCTTAAGGGCTAACGCACTGGCAAAGGGTTTTTCCGGTATAAGGCTGGAGACAGTAAATACACTGGTTGAAATGCTTAACAAGGGAGTGCATCCGGTGATTCCCGAAAAGGGTTCTCTCGGAGCCAGCGGTGACCTTGCACCTCTTGCCAATATGGTTCTTGTAATGCTGGGAGAGGGAGAGGCGTACTATAAGGGAGTAAGAATGACAGGGAAGGGAGCCATGGAAAAGGCAGGAATCAAAACGGTTGAGCTTACTTCCAAGGAAGGCCTTGCACTTATAAACGGCACACCGGTAATGACAGGCATAGGGGCCCTTGCCGTATATGATGCTGAAAACCTTTTGAAAAACGCTGATATAATAGCGGCCATGACCCTTGAAGCGCTTAAGGGAATAACAACCGCTTTTGACAGGAAGGTACATGAGGTAAGAGGCCAGAAGGGTCAGATGGCAGCTGCAAGAAATATGCTGAGGATAGTATCCGGAAGCGGGCTTACAACTACCCAGGGACAGATAAGGGTGCAGGATGCTTATACATTAAGGTGCATACCCCAGATACACGGTGCCAGCAGAGATGCTGTACAATATGTAAAGGAAAAGGTATCCATAGAGCTTAATGCGGCAACGGACAACCCCCTTGTGTTTGCTGATGATGACCAGGTAATATCCGGCGGGAACTTCCACGGGCAGCCTATAGCTCTTGCCATGGATTTCCTGGGTATAGCAGTATCCGAACTGGCAAACGTTTCGGAGAGGCGGCTTGAAAGGCTGGTAAATCCTCAGCTTAATGATCTTCCTGCTTTTCTGACAAGAAAGGGAGGGCTGAACTCAGGATTTATGATAACCCAGTATGCGGCTGCTTCCATTGTGTCGGAAAATAAGATTCTGGCCCATCCTGCCAGTGTGGATTCAATACCTTCTTCTGCAAACCAGGAGGATCATGTAAGTATGGGAACTACTGCAGCAAGAAAGGCCAGGGTTATATTGGACAATGTTCAAAAGGTGTTGGGGATTGAAGCATTTGCAGCTTCCCAGGCCATAAGCTTCAGGGGAGATGTAAGCCTCGGAAAGGGCACCGCAGAAGCCTATAAGGTTATAAGAAAAGAGATTGCGCCTGTCGAAGAGGACAGGATAATGTATACCGACATGAATAAGCTGGATGAGATGGTTAAGTCCGAAGCTTTGATAAAAGCAGTGGAAAGTGCAGTAGGAGAATTGGAGTGATATGAATGAAAGCTGACTTGGTAATAAATGCTTCAACAATAGTCTGCTGTACCGAAGGAGAAGGTGCAGGAGTAATTGAGAACGGATATGTGGCTGTAAAAGACAGAAAAATAATATCTCTGGGAGAGGGTAATGCTCCCGGGGATATCAAAGGCCCCGGCACAAGGATTATTGATGCAGCCGGTAAAACGGTGACTCCGGGGCTGATAGACGCACATACCCATCTAGTTCACGGAGGCTCAAGGGAAAAGGAGCTTCCTCTGAAGCTTAAAGGAGTGCCGTATCTGGAGATTCTGAAAATGGGCGGAGGGATACTTAGCACCGTTAGAAACACACGGAGAGCTTCAAAGGAAGAGCTTAAGGCAAAATCCGGAAAGAGCCTGGACCAGATGCTGCTTCATGGTACTACTACCGTAGAAGCCAAGAGCGGTTACGGCCTTGATTTTGATACCGAAATCAAGTGCCTTGAGGTGGCTGCCGAGCTTAATGCCTCTCATCCTATAGATATAGTGTCTACATATATGGGAGCCCATGCCGTACCGGAGGAATTCAAGGGAAATACTCAGGGCTATATCGATTTCATGGTCGATAAGGTCATGCCTTATGTCAGGGAAAATAATCTTGCCGAATTCATGGATGTCTTCTGCGAGGAAGGGGTTTTCTCTCCCGAGGAGTCCAGGGTCATAATGCAGAAGGGCAAGGAACAGGGCTTCAAGCTTAAAATCCATGCAGACGAGATAGTCCCTCTGCAGGGGGCGGAGCTTGCAGGGGAATTGGGCGCTGTTTCTGCAGAGCATCTGCTGGCTGCATCGGAGGCCGGAATAAACGCAATGGCAGAAACGGGAGTTACGGCGGTACTGCTTCCGGGAACTTCCTTCTATCTAATGCTTGGCAGGTATGCCCAGGCGCGCAAGATGATGGACAGGGGTGTCAGGGTAGCACTGGCAACCGATTACAATCCGGGTACATGCCCTACTGAGAACCTTCAGTCCATAATGACCTTTGCATGCTTTGGAATGAAAATGACTCCGGAGGAGATAATAAAAGGAATGACCCTGAATGCAGCTTATGCTTTGGACAGGGCAGGAGAAACCGGAAGCCTCGAAGTGGGCAAAAAAGCTGATATTGTGGTATTTGATGCACCGAATCTTGAATACATAGTATACCATTTCGGCATAAACCATGTGGATATGGTAATAAAGAACGGAAAAACAGTCGTAGAGGGCGGAAGAATTTTATAACAAGATTTCTAGGTATGGGAGTGATTTTATGGGTTTGTTAATGGATATGACTTTAAGGGATTACAGCGATGTGCTGGCAAGCAGCGAGCCTGCTCCCGGAGGCGGGAGTACAGCTGCATTGTCAGGGGTATTGGGTGCTGCCCTTACTATGATGGTAGTGAATCTTTCAGTGGGCAAGAAAAATTATGAAAGCCTGGATGAACATATAAAAGCGGAGTTCATGAAGGAAGCCGAAAATGTAAAGGCGCTTCAGCAGGAGCTTTCCGGCTTGGTTGACGAGGATACAAAAGCCTTCAATAAATTCATGGAAGCAATGAAGCTTCCCAAGGATACCGAAGGACAGAAGCAGCTGCGGGCGGAAAAAATGCAGGAAGCAAGCCTTTATGCGCTTCAGGTTCCCCTAAAGACCGCAGAATGCTGTTTTCGGCTGCTTGAAAACCAGGGGAATATTGCCAGATACGGCAACAAGAACGCCGTATCCGATGTGGGGGTAGGAGCCTTGATGTCACTTTCAGGACTGGAAGGGGCGATATTGAATGTGAATATCAACCTTCCCGGAATTGCGGATGAAGCAGTCAGGTCAGAGGCACATGACAAATGCAGGAGGCTTTCTGTCGAAGGCCGCAAGCTTCATAAAGAAATACTTGATATAGTAAATTTAAGGATAGGATAGATATAAAATGATAAGCAGAGAAATGATAGACAGGATAAATCAGCTGTCAAAAAAGTCCAGGGAGTCCGGGCTTACTGAGGAAGAGAAGCAGGAACAGCAGGAACTCAGAAGGAAATATATTGAATATATAAAAGGACAGGTAAGGCACCAGCTTGATTCAATCAAATTTACCGAGGACGGACATGACTGCGGACATGAACATCATGACCATTGTGGCTGTAAATGTAAAAAACAGTAGAATTGTGTAATAATGGCTTTAGTGATATAATTAGCTGTGGGAGGGATATTTATGTCTGAATTGCAGTTTGTTGTTTTTAGGCTGGGCAAGGAAGAATACGGTGTGAATATAATGCAAGTACAGGAAATAGGCCATTATGCAGAACCGGTCAATGTGCCGAATACTCCCGAATTTGTTGAAGGAATAATGAATCTGAGGAATAATGTTATTCCGGTGATAAGCCTCAGAAAAAGATTCAATATCCCGGAGGAGAATTCGAATAAATCAGATCAGGATTTAAATGAAAATAGAAGGACTATTGTTGTTAATTTAGGGGACAGGCAGATAGCCTTTATTGTCGACGGTGCATCGGAAGTACTGACATTGGACGAGGCCGACATACAGGAAACTCCGGATATAATTGCCGGGGTTGACAGAAAATACATATCCGGTATAGGGAAAAAAGGGGATAGGCTGCTTATAATGCTTGATTTGAATTTTTTGTTTGATGAGCAGGAACAGGCACAGCTTGCCACCATTTAAATACTTTTTATAGTGCGGCATTTACCGCACTTTTATAAAACACACGAAAAAGTATAAACTTTTCTATAAATTATTCCTGATTGTTCAGCGATAATAGTAATATGAGGCAAATATCGCAGTATTGATTAGCTTGGAAGAAAGCAAGAGGTGCTTATTATGGACAGGTTAAATGAAATTATAAAAAATACGGTGGATATTATTGAAAAGAGCAGAAGTGAATTATTCAGCATAGCTGAGAGCTCCCGCACCGAATGTCAATTGATAGAGGAAGAACTGGAAAAAATCAGGATAATTGCAGCAGACCTGATAAATCAGGTGGACATGCTGGTAAAGCTTGACAAGGAATGCAGATATCAGCTTATGATAGTGAGCAAGAATATTAAGGAGTACAAGGAAGAGGATGTAAAAAGAGCCTACGATAAGGCAAAGGATCTTCAGGTAGAGCTGATGACGAAAAAGGCGGAGGAACAGCTGCTTATACAACGGAGAAGTGAGCTGGAAAGAAGGCTTAAGATAGCAAAAGACACTGCAAACAAAGCTGAATCTCTTGTCAACAAGGTTGGAGTGGCGATGGGCTATTTGACCGGAGAGCTGCAGGACCTTTCGATACAGATGGAGGATATCAAGCAGAAGCAGTATCTGGGTATTAAGATAATCAAAGCACAGGAAGAAGAAAGAAAGAGGGTTGCAAGGGAGATACATGACGGCCCTGCGCAGCTCATGGCCAATCTGGTTATCAAAACCGAATTATGTGAAAAGCTTATAGATATGGATAAGGAGAAAGCAAAGGAGGAGCTTGGCAGTCTCAGAGGTTTCCTTCGTTCCAGCCTGAGTGACGTGAGAAAGATCATATACGATCTGCGGCCTATGTCTCTGGACGATTTGGGACTGGTTCCTACCCTTCAAAGATATATTTCAAACTACATCGAACAAAACAACATATCGGTGGATTTTTCGGTTTTGGGAGAACCGAAGACATTAAAGCCGGTTGTTGAGCTTGCTGCGTTCAGAATTGTGCAGGAAGCATTGACCAATATTAAAAGGCATTCCGGAGCTGATAATGCGGTTGTCAGAGTTGAGTTCACCAATGAGCAGGTTAACCTTCTCATCAGTGATGACGGGAAGGGCTTTGACAAGGACAAGCTGTGGAAGGCAAAAGAAGAAGATGCAGGTTATGGCTTGCTCAATATGAAGGAAAGAGTCGAACTGCTGAATGGGAAGTTTGATATAAAGACAGCCCCTAATAAAGGTACTAAAGTATTTGCAAGCCTATCTTTGAATATAGCAGAGGAGGGATAATGTGAGCAAGATACGGATATTGATTGCTGATGATCATTCTATCGTCAGGGAAGGACTCAAACAGCTCCTGGAGCTGGAGGAAGATTTTGAAGTTGTAGGACAGGCTTCTAATGGAGTTGAAACCATAGAGAAAGTCGAAGAGCTTAAACCGGATGTGCTTCTTCTGGATATAAACATGCCTATAATGAACGGTATAAAAGCCCTTAAGAAGCTTAAGGAGGACGGTATCAACACAAGAGTTGTAATACTTACGATACATGAGGACAGGGAGTACCTTTTAGAGACAATGCAAATCGGTGCTTCGGGATATATACTCAAGGATTCCGATTCGGCAAGTTTCTTCAAGGCCATTAGGGATGCATATATAGGGGAGTCATATATACAGCCGAAGCTGGCCGCTGATTTGATAAAGGAATTCAACAAGCCGAGAGGAGCCAGGGTTAAGAATGAAAATGAGCTTACCCAGAGGGAATATGAGGTAATTACACTTATTGCAGACGGTTTGAACAATAAGGATATCGCAGACAGGCTTTTTATCAGTGAAAAGACAGTAAAAAACCATGTTTCAAATATATTCAGAAAAATAAACGTAAGTGACAGGACACAAGCGGCGATATACGCATATAAAAACAATATCAAAAAGTAGGGTATACTCTGTTACACGATTGTAATATTTGGAAGCATTGCAAAATTCATAGTTTAATGGTATATTTTATAAGTAATAAATATTTGGATGATAATAATATGAATTGTTAAGAAAAGGAGGTCGTGAATATGATAAGGAATATAATAACGGTTCAAACTGTACTAAATAAGACAGCTTGTTTTGCATACGGCATCAGTGTGTCCAAAATTATATATCACGACCTGGGATTTGAAAAATAGCAATAGTTATTTTAGTCACGGGCCGTAATAACCCGTGATTTTTTATTTATATGAATAAATGTATAAAAGTCATGGGCAGAGACCTGTGGCTTTTTTAATTTTTGAAAGGAGGGGTTATAAATGACAATAGCAAGGGTGTGTGAAAATACTGCAGTAAGGGAATTTGACAGGGGAGGTAAAAGCATGAATCTGATTACTGAATTATTGACAAGGCTAAAGTACAAGTACAGGGAAAACAGGGATCTTAATGACTACGGGTATGAATTGTATCAGTCATTGGAATACAATCTGAAGTATTTAAAAGGTGATGATTTCGGATATGGAGACCCTCGGACACAATCAATGGATGATCTGATGGCAAGGAGAATATTCTAGGATATCCGGAATATTATTACCAAATGCCTATACAAAAAATCTCAGTCGCGGACAAATGAAAAATTTTAGATTTGTTCGCGACTTATTATTTTGATAATTTTTCATGTTATGCTAAACTATATATAATATCACAGATTATGAGGCTGCGATATGATATCAGGGGAGTGAATCATTTGGATAAGCAGAAGCTGTATACTCTTTTACAAAAGCCGGAAGGTACCAAGCTGGATTTTAAAGCCGTACTTTCATTAAAAACTGAAAGTGAGAAAAAAGAGCTGGCCAAGGATGTTGCAGCAATAGCTAATTCAAAAGGCGGCAGGGGCTATATAATTTACGGGATACAGGACGAGACAAAAGCCATATTGGGAATTGAGGGAAAGCGTTATACGGAAGAGCAGATACAGCAGATAATAAGCCAGAGGTGTGACCCACCGGTATCGGTGAAGCTTGAGATAATCCCTGTTGACGATAAGCAGATTGCTGTCCTTACAATATACAGGAGCAGCCAGAAACCGCATCAGATAAGACAGACAGGTGTATTTTACATCAGAAGAGGTTCTACTACGGATATAGCAAGACGCGAAGAGATAGCCAGCATGCTCCAGGAATCGGGGATACTGCAGTATGAAAGAATTGTGCTGAACAAAGTGGAATTGAATGAACTGAACGAGGATATAATAAGTGATTATATTTCCAAAACAGGACTTACCAGCAACAGCGAAAACTATTATACACTTCTTGAGGGAGTCGGCATAATAGGGAAAGATGAGGACAACAACGGGTACCACCCTACTGTGGGAGGGTTGCTGGTTTTCGGTTATCATCCCCAATTGTACCTTCCTCATGCCGGAATAAGGCTGATAGACAAATCTGCGGCTGAAAAGGTGATGTATTTTTCCGGGCCAATTATTAAAATGCTGGATGAAATTGAAGACTACCTGAGATTGAAAGCAGCGAAAATAAATGAAAAATATCCCGTTGCAGCTGTTGTCGAAGCTGTGGCCAATGCTGCTGTCCATAGGGATTATTTTTCTCTTGGAAGAGAGATAGTCATATTGATAGATAATAAAAAGATAGAAATAAGTAATCCCGGAGCAACCTGCAGCGATGACGACATACAGGGGCTTATAGAGGAGTACAATCCCTGCAGAAGAAACCAGTGGCTGTATCAAAGATTGCTGATACTTGACAATAAGGGGAGGTTCTTTAATATAGGCGCAGGCATGAAAAAAATACATGAAGCCTTCAAACAGCATGGAGGTGCCAGATTCATAAATAATGAGAAGAGGAATCTTTTCAAAGTAGTGCTCCCGGGTTTCATGAAATACTAATTGATATTTTACATTAAAGTTGGTGATGATAATATGAACAACAAGGTGGTAACCTTTGAAAGAGGGGCAGATTTTTATTTCGACCTGTCATACAAGTATATACAAAAGGGGAGGCTGAAAACCGCTCTGAGATATATTGAGAAAGCTGTCAGCCTCAAACCTGATGACAGTTTCCTGCAGTTCAATTATGCGGGACTGCTGGCTGAACAGGGGTATATCGACCGTTCCACCGAGGTTTTGCTCAATATAGTAAAGAACATCGATCCAAATTATCTGGAATGCTATTTTGGCTTGGGGTGCAACTATCTGCAGCTGCAGAAGATAAAAAAGTCCTCGGAATATTTCAGCATTTATCTCGAAAAAGATCCCGGCGGTGAGTTCGCAGAGGAGGCGGAGGAGCTGCTGGAGATGCTTACAATGATAAAGGATGCCAATAACAACATGGATGATGAGGAGCTTGAAAAAATATATAAGATTGAGGAAGAGGCAATTGATCACCTGGAGAAGAAGGAATACAAGCAGGCCACCGAGAAGTTTGAAATAGTTGTACAAATGCTTCCAAACGCCGTACCGGCAAGGAATAATCTCTCTTTGGCGTATTATTATCTGGGATTTATCGACAAGGCAATAGAGCTTGCCCGGGAGGTGCTTACCTATGAAGAGTCCAATGTGCATGCAAATTGTAATCTTGCAATATTCTACAATAAGCAGGGCACGACCAGCCTGGTCAAGAAGCAGTTGGGAATAATCAGCAGGATCCGGGCTGACAGTGCGGATTACCTGTATAAAATAGGTGATACCTACGGAAGCTTGGGAAAGCACACCGATGCATACAAAACCTTCAAGAAGCTTTTAATTGTTGATTCAAAGAATCCAATATATGTACACCTTACAGCAGTAGCAGCTTTTAACAGCAGAAAGTACAGGGAAAGCATCAGGCTATGGGAGAAGCTGGACCAGCTTGACAAAGAAAATATGCTCTCGGATTATTATATCGAAGCTGCCAGAAAGCGGCTGGATGCTGAAGATGAAAGAACATATTTCCCTTATTTATATCAGCTTCCAAAGAAAGAAATCAAAAACAGGCTTGATTTTATATACAAGTTTATTGAAATGCCGGGGCCTGAGTGCAGAAAACAGCTTGCAGACAACGAGCATATGCTTGGCGTACTTTACTTTGGAATTAATTTTGATAAATATTTTCTGAGAAAACTAATATTCAATAAGATAAAGAATGACAGACTGATTGAGGCGGAAAGTGCCATTAGAAGATTCATGCTGAGGGATGATGTAGAGAATTATATAAAGATGGAAGCAGTATTCCTCTTAAATTTCATAGGCGCAAAAGAACCATATACTGTGAACTTTGATGGAGAAAAGAGAAATGTTACGATAGATTCTCTGGATTTTCCCGAGTCTGAATGGGAAAAGCCGTGGATAAAGGTGAAGCGAAAAGCCCTAACAATGATGCGAAATAAATATAAGAGGCCCTATAAGAAGATTGTTGAAGACATCTGGTATGAATTCATTAAGTCGACATTTCCGGAGGTGCCGGAAATAGATGATGTAAATATATGGGCAGCCGCATTGGAGCACACTTACTGCCGTTTGTGCAATGCTGAAGCTTCGGAGCATCAGCTGGCGGAGAATTACAATATATCATCAGCCTCACTGCTTGAAAAGGCGGAAATAATAAACGAAGCAATAAAAAATAAATACCAATGTAAGAAAGAAAAGTAAGACACGAGGACGTTTCTCCTGTCTTACTTCTTTTTTCTTACTGAAAAACCGAAGTGACCCAAAGACTCTGCAAGGGCCCTGTATTCGCCATGGTTATAGCATATCAAGCCTGCCTTATTAAGGTGCAGCTTTCCGGACTTGTCTAAAAGCTTTTCCTCCGCATCAACGCATAATATCTCTGCGATAAACATATCATGGGAGCCCAGGGATATTGTGTTGTTGACCCGGCATTCCAGGCTTACAGGAGATTCTCCAATGGAAGGGGCATCAACCAGATTTGATTTTTGCGGGGTGAGGCCTAAATGCTTAAATTTATTTATATCCCTGCCTGATTTTACCCCGCAGAAGTCAACGGCATATGCCAGATCCCTGGTGGGCAGGTTTACTACGAAGCTGCCGGTATCCTTAATTATACCGTGGGAGAATCTTTCAGGCCTTATAGAGACATAAAGCATTGCCGGGTCTGAACATACTATACCTGTCCATGCAACCGTTATGATGTTGTTCACACCTTCGCTGCTTCTGCAGGATACCATTACGGCCGGTACGGGATAAAGCATGGTACCGGGCTTCCACATCTGCTTAGCCATTGTTTCCTCCTTTTAACTCATCACGTTTTGTAAAGTTAAATGAAAATTGAGGACCTGCCACACTTTCTGGTACAATG
>DAOLPD010000083.1:0-12453 GCA_035417425.1 Bacillota bacterium | reverse complement strand
CAAAATCATAAAAGTGTGCCCTGCTATACTATACAAGCTCTTGCTTGGTTATGCAAACTAATAGTTGTGTCGTATTATTCTTCAAAAGGACACGGGAACGTTTTGTGTGTCTCGCTTTCAGTGAGACAGGAGAAACGTCCCCGTGTCCTTGCTTATACGTCTCTTTAAAGTTATTTCAAATTTTCGGGATTCAGCACTTCCAGCTCCGGAAGTATGAACCTTCCGTCTTTTCTTATGAGTATGTCGTCAAACCAGATTTCTCCCCCGCCGTATTCCGGAGTCTGTATGTTTACAAGATCCCAATGAATGGCGGAATTATTACCATTGAAGCAGTGTTCATAAGCGCTGCCGGGAGTGAAATGGAAGCTGCCCATGATTTTTTCGTCAAAGAGTATATCCTTCATAGGCTTAATTATATATGGATTAATACCCAATGCAAATTCCCCCACATATCTTGCACCTTCATCGGTGTCGAATACATAGTTGATTCTATTGGTGTCATTTGCAGCGGCATTGATGATTTTTCCATCCTTGAATTCCAATCTTATATTTTCATATGTATAACCTTGATATTCCGAGGGAGTATTATAAGTAATATAACCGTTTACAGAATCCCTTACAGGAGCTGTATAGACCTCTCCGTCGGGAATGTTGGATTTACCGTCGCATTTTATTGCAGGAAGCCCTTTAATGGAGAAGCTTAAATCTGTGCCAACCCCTATGATTCTGACACGGTCGGTATTAGTCATGAGTTCTATCAGCGGGTCCATAGCCTTGGACATTTTTGAATAGTCCAGGTTGCAAACGTTGAAATAGAAGTCCTCAAACTGTTCTTTGCTCATATTGGCCATCTGCGCCATTGAACTGTTAGGATACCTCATTATGCACCATTTTGTTTTTGCCACTCTGATATTGGTATGCACTGTCTTCGACCAGTAGGATTGAAAAAAACCCAACTTTTCACTGGGAATATCAGCCCATTCAGAAGAGTTGTAAGCGCCTCTTATTCCTATATATGCCTGCATATCCTTCATTCTTTCCGCTTCATAGTGTGCAGTCCTGGACATATGCTCCGCATCGGTACCCAGTATCAATTCTCTCATGAGAGATCTGTTTTTTATTGTCAGGTATGGTTTCCCTCCGATTCTGTAGACTTCTTTTACAAGCTCCGAAGCAAGCTCCTCACCCGAGTCAAATACTTCAATCAGAATATTTTCATTTGGTTCAAGCTGGACGGAATAATTCAAAAGGTTAACAGCCATCTGTTTAATCCGGGGATCTTTCATTAATAGCGCCTCCTGTTGAGTGAATTTTAACATGTATATTCTATGTATTATTTAACAATATAATAATATTATGACAGATTTTTTCTTCATTAAACTTCAGTTACAAAAATATGAAACATAATATATTTATAAAATTAGACATACATAAAACAATACTGTAATTATTATAGCGTTTTGGCAAATAGTTGTAAAGTGGGAATGCAGTACATGGGGTTATCATGAAGTGTAAAACATATAGTATATGATGTTTGAGATGCAGCGTATAAGGAGATGAAAGAATGAGCGTCATAGAACATGCTTACGGAAAAACCTTCAAGACGATATTATGGGCTGTGAACCCTCTGAAAAAAGTATTTAAAAAGACCTTGTGCGAGGTCCATGTATTTATTAATGAAAAAGCCGTTGAAATACTTAGAAATGACGGATTTCAAGATGCTTATGAATTTTTTTCCTTAAACAAAGGCTGTCTGAATGACGGGGCCGTCTGGGCAGATCAGGATTTCAAAAGCAGGGAGCATTTCTACAACCCTTATACCCACAGAGGTTTATATGGCTGCAAGTCATCAAAGCATTTATTCCGGAAGTATTATGGCTGCGCATTGGTATACTGGGACTGCGGTGACAAGGATAAAGCCATGTTCTACCTGGGTGCCGCCGTGCATCTGGTACAAGATGCCACTATACCGCAGCACGGAAGCGTAAAACTGTTAAAGAGCCACAGAAAATATGAGCAATGGATTCACAAGGTTCATGATGATTTCTTGCATTATTCTGTTTCTGAAGGCGGAATATACCTGGAAAACCCTTTTGAATATATTGATAAAAATGCGAAAGAAGCCTTGGAAGCCTATACAAAATATTCACTTATCAGGAATCCCTCAGAGAAATTTTTCAGGATTGCAAACAGGACATTCCCTCTGGCTCAGAAAACTACAGCGGGATGCCTGATGAACTTCTATGCCAAAATTAATGAAGGATGATCTCCTTAAGAGGTACAGCGGCGAAACTGATTCTTTTCTTTGATGAGCTTGGCCTTAGCGGAAAAAACATTACTATTTCATTCTTTGAAGGGGTGTCTGCAAATATGTTTCGGAGGAATACCTCATAACCCACCTGCTTCAGTATCTCACGGAGGGATAAGTTTTTAAAGTCCGTAAAGGTATCTATATCCGTGAGTTTATTCTTGATATACCCATGGATTTCTTCCTTTATTATTGCATGGTTGAATCTGTTTATTGCTGCGGGCATGCTTCCGCTTCTGACATACAGCAGCCAATCGAGTTTCATATATTCGTTCAATAAGCTGAACTGCTCTTTATCCAGCCTGTTAACGAATGTATCTTCAGCAAAGCACTTCAAAATAGTGTATAGCTCATTAACATTTTTCGAGGAATTGAAATGGCCTTTTTGGTTCCAATAGCCTGACAGCCTGCGGTAAAAATCAAAGGGCTCAGTTCCCGCTGCCTGAAGCAGAAAGTCCAGAGTATGCCTGAACCTGCCGCTGTTGTAATACTGCTCAAGCACATTCTCAATATCCTTTAGCTCCATAATCTCTTTATAGGATAACCAGGCGGTGCTTATAACCTCATAGGGAGGAAAGTCATGATACTGTATGCGGTAACCTTCACAGCTCTTTCTCATGCCGGAGCCCTTAAGAAGCTTTAAGAAACCCAGCTGCAGCATGTCAGGCTTCAAAGAATACACATCATTGAAGGATTTTCCGAAGCTTTCCATATCCTCATAGGGAAGTCCGGCTATCAAATCCAGGTGTATATGGGCATTCTTAAAAGATAAAAGCCTGGCAACATTATGACTCACTTTGTCAAAATCCATTTTTCTTTTTATTTCGGACAGGGTCTTGGGATTGGTGGATTGCACCCCGATTTCAAACTGGAACATGCCATCCGGTGCTTTTTCCACGATCTCAAGAAAGCGCTCATCAATCAAATCAGCAGCTATCTCAAAATGGAAGTTGGCCGACGGGTTAATATCAATAATATACTGCATTATTTCCATAGATCGGTCCAAATCACAATTGAAGGTCCTGTCAACAAGTTTTACCTGCTTTATTCCTGCGGCTGCAAAGCTTTTGATATCCTGACGCACTCTGTCCATAGACAAATATCTTACCCCTCGAATTGTTGAGGAAAGGCAGTATTGGCAGTTAAAGGGACAGCCCCTGCTGGTTTCATAATATATAATCCTGTTATCAAGACCGTCAAAACTGTCATAAGGAAAAGGAAGCGCATCCAAATCAGGAATGTCAGGCCTGGGTTCTGTAATGGCGATAGACTCTCCAGAGCGGTATGCAATGCCTGGTATATCCGGCAAATTACCTTTTCCGGCAGTGAGGAAGCAAAGCAAATCAAGCATGGCAGCCTCTCCTTCACCAATAACAATATAATTAATGAAGGAATATTTTGAAAGAAGAGTTGCTGCATCATAGGATACTTCAGGCCCTCCAAGAATTATTACAGCTTCAGGCCTGGCTTTTTTCAAGCTGCTGCATATATCGAGAATCATGCTGATGTTCCATATATAGCAGGAAAAGCCGTATATACGGGCATCGGAGCAGTACAGCTTCTTCAGGATGCTGCTGATGTTGTCATTTATGCTGAATTCGGCAATGTCAATTCCTTCTATCTGTGTTTCACAAAACTTTTTCAGATACCTGACTGCAAGGTTGGAGTGTATATATTTTGCATTAACTGCACAGAGAAGGATTCCATTTTTCATAATAAGCCTCCGTTAGCAAATGTTTCGACACTGAAAATTATTACCAAATGTCTATCATTAAATATATGGTATAATTATAACAATAAAGATACGATATGCATATATACCTTATTTAATAAACTAAAGTTTTAGTTCAGACTGGAGGTACTCCCATGAGAAATATTGATGATTTGAAAAGCAGAGCAAAAAAAATTTCGGAAATATTGTTCAAAATCTATCCGGAAGCAACCTGCTCTCTGGATTATAATAAACCTCTGGAACTGCTGATTGCAACGATGCTTGCGGCTCAGTGCACCGATGAAAGAGTGAATATTGTAACCCGGGACTTGTTTAAGAAGTATACTTCGGTGTATAATTATGCAAATGCAAATCCTGAGGAACTGGAAGAAGATATCAGGCCTACAGGCTTTTACAGGAATAAAGCCAGGAATATAATCGGGTGCTGCAAAAAGCTGATAAAGGACTTCGGAGGCAAGGTTCCTGACAATATGGAGGATTTACTAAGCTTGCCCGGAGTTGGGAGAAAGACTGCCAATGTAGTATTGGGCAACATATATAAAATTCCGGGCATAATAGTCGACACCCACTGCAAAAGATTGTCAAACAGGATCGGATTAACGGAGGAGGAGGATCCTGAAAAAATAGAATTTGATCTGATGGAGATACTGCCCAGGGAGGATTGGACAGCATTCAGCAACAGCCTGGTATATCACGGAAGAGCAATATGCAATGCCAGGAAACCAAAATGCGTGCATTGCCCTATTGCTCAGTATTGTGACTTTTTTAACAATATTTAAAGGGAAAATGAATAAATTGGCGTTAAATTAAATAATTAATAGTATTTGAGGAATTTTGAATTTTATTAATAGTTAAATATGTATTAAACTTTTAATGAAGGATTTTGCTGTTTTATAACGAAATAGACAGCATAAGTTTCAATACTGAAATGTTGTTTATCTAGCAGTGTTAATAATATCATTATTGAAAGAGGTGGTGAAGCATTTGACTACGGATATCATCAAGGGGATTAGGGAGACAGAACTTGCGGCTGAAGAGAAGATCAAAGCAGCACAGCAGAAAGCCAAAGACATCTTGATGTGCGCAGAACAAGAGGCTGAACATATCATTAAAGCCGCCGAGGACCAAGCAATTCAGGAAAGTAAAAAGCAGCTGGAAGCTGCAGAAAAGGAGGCCAATCAGGAGGCTGAAAGCAAGAGGAAGCGAAATGACGAATTATGTCAGGAACTGAGGCGAAAAGCTGAGGAAAAAATGGAAGAGGCAGTGAATTTGGTGATGGAGAGGATTGTGAATATGAATGGCAATAGTTAAAATGAAAAAAGCCACCATGATAGCTCTCCAGTCTGAAAAAAATGAGATACTCAATGGCCTGCAGAGATTCGGTTATCTGCAGGTAGTGAACCTTGAAGAGCGAATGGAACAAGGCTTCGAAGAGTTGCAGCCCGACAGCGATAATGAAGCTGTGGGCAGGCTGGAGGCGAAGCTTTCGCAAGTAAAATACTCCCTTGATTTTTTAGGCAAATTCAATACGGCGAAAAAGCCTTTGTTTGCTCAAAAAGTTCAAGTGGATGAAACAAAACGCAAAGAGTACCTTGACAATGAAGAAAAGCTCAATGAGATTTATGAAAACTGCAGAAGCATTGACAGCAGATTTACAGAGATTAAAAGCTCTGAAACAAAACTGAACAATGCAATAGCGCAGCTTACTCCGTGGCTGACCTTGAAAGAAAAACTTGAGGAGATAGGCACTACTCATAATACCAACTCCATTTTGGGGTTTATAGCAAGCAAATATGAAGAGGAGCTTAGTGCTGCTGTAAAAGATGAGGATCTGACTGCATATCTGGAAAAAGTAGGCGTAGAAAAGGAAAATTCATATTTTATGGTGATATACCATCAAACATGTGAAGAGAGAATTTCTCAACTCCTTAAGCAGGTCGGATGGACAAAGGTAACCTTTAGCGAATATTCAGGAACTCCTGAAGAAAACATCAATAGAATTAAAGTAGAAATCAGCAATTTGGAGAACGTAAAAAAAGAGCTGGCAAAAAAAGCTGAAGCAATGGTACCTGAATCAGGGTTCCTTGAAATACTATATGATTTGCTTTCAATAGAAAAAGACAGACGCAGCGTGGTAAAGGATTTCATTAAAACGGACAAGACATTTATGCTGCAGGGATGGATACCGGAGAAGTTTGCTGATAATATGACGAAGCTGATGGATGATATTACCGATAAGTATACCATAAGCTTTGAAGACCCAAGTGAAGAGGATGAGATACCGGTGCTTCTGAACAATCCAAAACCGGTAAAGCCATATGAGATGATAACTGACTTGTACAGTGTACCGAATGCAAAGGGTATAGATCCAAATATCTTCATGGCACCATTCTTTGTGGTTTTCTTCGGTATGATGGTAACAGATGCTGTATATGGGATATTTATGTCAGCTTTGACCGGTTATGTTCTTTACAAGTATAAACCGCAGGGCGGAATGAAAAGCATGATGTGGATTATGTTCTTTGGAGGGATTTCCACTTTCTTTTGGGGAGGAATCTTCGGAGGCTGGCTTGGAGATTTGATAAAAGTTAAACCATGGTGGTTCAATCCATTGGATGAGCCGCTCAAGATGCTGATATTCTGTTTGATCCTTGGAGTAATACATCTTTATACCGGATATATACTGCAGGCATACCAAAATATCAAAGCAGGCAATATCATGGATGCAATATATGACCAGGTGCTTTGGCTTATGCTGCTGACCGGACTTATGTTCCTGGCTCTGCCGCCCCTTGCGGTAATAGGCAAATATATGGCAATAATAGGGGCATTAGGCACCGTGATTTTTGCTGCAAGGTCTGAAAAGAACATCTTCAAGAGACTGATATCAGGTGTACTGGCTTTGTATAATGTCAGCGGATTTTTAGGTGATGTATTGTCATATTCAAGATTGTTTGCATTATGCTTGGCAACAGGCGTTATTGCCCAGGTTTTTAATGCAATGGGCCTTATGATGGGTGGCAGCATTGTTGGAAAGGTTATAATGGTTGCATTTCTGGCTTTTGCACATGTATTTAATACAGCTCTTGGAATTTTGGGAGCTTATGTGCATACAAGCCGACTCCAATATGTTGAGTTCTTCGGAAAATTCTATGAGGGTGAGGGAAAGCCCTTTAATCCGCTTAGAATAAGGACTAAATATATACAAGAGTAATTTTATTATAAAGTATTTTTTTAACGAAAAGGGAGGCAATATAATAATGGAAAACTTGATGGAATTTATGGGTAACTCTGGTTTGTATCTCGCATTTCTTGGTTCAGCAATTGCAGCAGGTCTTGCAGGCTGCGGATCTGCAATAGGTGTAGGCATAGCAGGTCAGGCTGCGGCAGGAGTAATAACTGAAGATCCGAGCAAATTCGGTAAGACGCTTCTTTTGCAGGCACTTCCCGGAACTCAGGGTATCTACGGTTTGCTGATCGGATTTCTTATTTGGTCAAAGATTGGTGTATTCGGAACAATAGTACCTGTAACTGTAGAGCAGGGGCTTATGCTTATGTTGTCCGGGGTACCAATTGGAATTGTTGGACTTATATCTGCTATTTACCAGGGAAAAGCTTCAGCTGCAAGCTGTGGAATAATTGCCAAGAGGCCTGAAGAGTTTGGAAAAGGTATGATTTATCCTGCAATGGTTGAAACCTATGCGGTTCTTTCATTGCTGGCATCATTCCTCATGCTTAACGGCATCAAATTATAAGGGAGTGGCTTAAATGGCAGGAGTAGATAACATTAAGGAGAAAATCTTACAGGATGCAGATTTAAAAGCGAAAGAAATATTGGAAAAAGCGAGACTCCAAGCCAATGAAATTGTAGAAAAGGCTAAACAGAAAGCCGCATCCAGAGCGAAGGAGATTTCGCAGAAATCTGTTTATGATGTCAGTGAAAAGAAAAGGATAATTAATTCAATCGTTGAGCTTGAGATGCGCAAGGATGTATTAGCTGCAAAGCAGAAGGCTATAGAAGAGGTTTTTGATAAAGTTCTTGAGAGAATGAACAACTTGGAAGACAGCAGGTATGAGAAAGTAATCATAGACATGTTGATGGCTTCGGTGGAAAGCGGAGAAGAAGAGATCGTCTTCTCTGAATCAGGCAGAAAAAAGCTTTCTTCAGATTTTCTCAATAAACTGAATAAGACCCTTGCAGCTGCTGGAAAAAAGGGCAATGTTAAAATATCGGATGAAACCAGGAATATTTCCGGAGGCTTCATTTTAAAGAGCCAGGGAGTAGAGATTAATAACTCTTTCGAGGCAATCATAAGGCTCTATAGAGATGAAATTGAACCGAAGGTAGCTGAGATTTTCTTCCGGGCATAATAATTATGCAGAACTCGTTAACTGGAAGAAAGGAGGATAAGCTCAATGAGTGAAAATAAATACCTATATTCTGTTACCAGAATACGAGCACTGGAAACGAAGCTTCTTGATAAGGCAAAAATCGAGAGAATGATAGAAGCCAGGAACGCAGACGAAATTATTAAAATACTGTATGAAACAGAATATGCAAACTCAATTTCTGAGATGAAGAGTATTGAAGACTATGAATCAGTGCTTTCCAAGGAGCTTTCGAATACCTATAAGCTTCTTTCGGAAATATCTCCGGTTCCGGAACTAACAAATCTGTTTCAGCTGAGATACGACATTCACAATTTGAAGACTCTTCTGAAAAGCAGTTACCTTGATGAAGAGAATGACGAATTATTGAGCGAAATTGGCACTATACCGATTCAGCAGCTTAAAGGAATGGTCAAAGAAAAGGTTTTCAGTGATTTGGACCCCCTTGTAAGAGAATCCTTGGAAGAAGTTGTAGGAGAGTTTACGGTTAACCCCGATCCGCAGCTAATTGATGTGACTCTGGACAAAGCTCTGTATAAACTGATGTATAAAGCAGCAAAGGATAACAAGAGCAGCTTTTTAACCGACTATATATCAGCTCAGATAGACTTGATAAATATTAAGTCTCTGGTTAGAGTAAAGTCAATGGGCTATGGGCGGGAATTCCTTAAAAAAGTAATACTTGAAAACGGAAAGCTGGATTATGCATTCTTCAGCGATATCTTTGATGAATCCTTGGAAACACTAATTGACAGATTGGCCTACAAGGATTACGGAAAGGTAGTGGAGGAAGGTATAAGCAACTACATTAAGACGAAATCCCTGACTAAATTTGAAAAGCTTTCTGACGATTTTATATTTGAACTCGCAAAGAAGGGCAAGTTTGTTGCATTTGGAATCGAACCCCTGATTGGTTATCTCATGGCCAAGGAGAATGAGACAAAGATTATCAGAATGATAATGGTCGGAAAAATCAATGAGATTCCGAATGAATTGATTAGAGAAAGGCTACGTGATGTATATGTATAAGATTGGAGTAATTGGGGACAAGGACTCAATACTGGGTTTTAAGGCTTTAGGGATATCGGTATTTCCGACCAACGATATAAGAGAGGCCAACAGATTGATTCACAAGCTGGCAAAGGAGAACTACGCAGTGATTTTTGTAACAGAGCAGCTTGCCAAGGATTTGGACGAAGCAATCGGTGAATATAAGAATTCCTTGACTCCGGCAATAATCATGATTCCTAATAACAGGGGAACTTTGGGATTAGGGATTGACGGTGTCAAAAAATCAGTCGAGAAAGCTATCGGTTCAGATATATTATTCGGGAAAGAAGGTTGATAACTTGAGCGATGGTAGAATTATAAAAGTATCAGGTCCTCTTGTCATAGCGGAAGGCATGCTGGATGCAAAGATGTATGACGTTGTGCGCGTTAGTGATAAAAATCTTATAGGTGAAATAATAGAAATAAGAGGCGATAAAGCTTCAATACAGGTATATGAGGAAACCTCAGGCTTAGGGCCGGGAGAACCGGTTGTTTCCACCGGTGAGCCTCTTAGCGTTGAACTGGGACCGGGGCTTATTGAGTCGATTTTTGATGGTATCCAAAGGCCTCTTGACGTCGTAAGAAGCGCATCCGGCGACCATATAGCCAGAGGTGTTCAGGTAGAAAAACTTAACAAGACAAGAAAGTGGAATTTTGAACCTTCGGCAAAAAAAGGCGACGCTGTAAAAGCAGGAGATATTATAGGTACAGTTAAAGAGACTTCCATAGTTGTTCATAAAATAATGGTTCCTCATGGCATTGAAGGGACCATAGAGGAAATTTATTCCGGAGAGTTCACCATTCTGGAAACAGTGGCAAAGATTAAGACAAAAGACGGAATAAAGGAAGTACAGATGCTCCAGAAGTGGCCGGTAAGAAAGGGAAGACCTTATAAAGAAAAATTGTCTCCGTCAACACCTATGACCACAGGACAGAGAATAATAGATACATTCTTCCCGGTTGCAAAAGGCGGAACGGCCTGCATCCCGGGTCCTTTCGGAAGCGGTAAGACAGTTGTACAGCATCAGCTGGCAAAGTGGGCAGATGCAGAGATAGTTGTTTATATAGGCTGCGGTGAGCGTGGAAACGAGATGACCGACGTTCTTATGGAGTTCCCGGAGCTTAAGGACCCGAAAACCGGAGAGCCACTGATGAAGCGTACGGTTCTGATTGCAAACACATCCGACATGCCGGTTGCAGCCCGTGAAGCAAGTATATATACCGGCATCACAATAGGCGAATATTTCAGAGACATGGGTTATTCCGTAGCTCTGATGGCAGACTCAACCTCTCGTTGGGCGGAGGCACTTCGTGAAATGTCCGGACGTCTGGAGGAAATGCCCGGTGAAGAAGGATATCCCGCATACCTTGGTTCGAGAGCTGCAGAGTTCTATGAGAGAGCCGGAAAGGTTGTATGCGTTGGAACTGATGACAGAGAAGGCGCTCTTACTGCAGTCGGTGCGGTATCACCTCCGGGAGGAGACTTGTCAGAGCCTGTAACCCAGGCAACACTGAGAATAGTAAAGGTGTTCTGGGGCTTGGATGCTGCTCTGGCTTACAGAAGACACTTCCCGGCAATTAACTGGCTGCAGAGTTACTCCTTGTACCTTGACAGATTGGGTGACTGGTTTACACAGGAAGTAGCACCCGAATGGCACAGCCTCAGGATGGAAGCCATGAGACTGCTTCAGGAAGAGGCGGAGCTGAACGAAATAGTAAGGCTGGTAGGCTTTGATGCCCTTTCATTAAAGGATAGATTTACATTGGAAGCATCCAAGAGCATAAGAGAAGACTATCTGCATCAAAATGCCTTCCACGAAATTGACACCTATACATCAATCCATAAGCAGTATAGAATGTTGAAAGCAATACTGCTGTTCTATCATGAAGGACAAAAAGCATTGAGTGAAGGTGCATTCTATAAGGAACTGACCACTCTTCCTGTCAGGGAGGATATTGCAAAAGCAAAGCTCATACTTGAGAATGATATCGAATCCTTTGATATCCTTGAAGCTAACATTAGAGATCAGATAGCTTCCATCCTTTCGAAGGGAGGGAAATTAGTATGCTAAAAGAATATAAAACCATTAAAGAAGTTGCAGGACCACTTATGTTTGTTGACCAGGTAGAGGGTGTAAAGTTTGACGAACTGGTCGAGATCGAAATGAAAAACGGGGAGCAGCGCCGCGGAAAAGTACTGGAGGTTTCCGGAAGTACTGCTCTGGTGCAGCTGTTTGAAGGCTCCACCGGAATAAATATCAATGAAGGAAAAGTTCGTTTTACAGGACACAGCCTTGAGCTGCCGGTGTCTACCGACATGCTGGGAAGAGTATTTGACGGCTTGGGAAGGCCAAAGGACGGAGGACCTAAAATTATTCCCGAATCAAGGAACGACATAAACGGCAGCCCGATTAATCCGGCAGCCAGAGACTATCCTTCGGAGTTCATACAGACTGGTATATCTGCAATTGACGGGCTTAATACACTGGTTAGAGGTCAGAAGCTTCCTGTTTTCTCAGGCTCAGGCCTTCCTCATGCAAGGCTTGCAGCTCAGATTGCAAGACAGGCTAAGGTTCTGGGTACTGAAAGCAAATTCGCCGTTGTATTTGCTGCTATAGGTATAACCTTTGAAGATGCTGATTACTTCGTATCCGACTTCAAGAGAACCGGTGCAATAGATAGGGCAGTGCTTTTCATGAATCTTGCAAATGACCCGGCTATCGAGCGTATAGCCACACCTCGTATGGCCCTGACAGCAGCAGAGTACCTGGCATATGAGAAGGATATGCACGTGCTTGTAATAATGACGGATATAACAAACTACTGCGATGCTCTTCGTGAAGTGTCTGCAGCACGTAAGGAAGTTCCGGGGAGAAGAGGTTATCCCGGATACCTGTATACTGACCTTGCTACCATATATGAAAGAGCAGGGAGGATAAGGGACAGGAAGGGTTCAATAACTCAGATACCGATA
>DAOLPD010000082.1:0-12603 GCA_035417425.1 Bacillota bacterium | reverse complement strand
GGCACACTCTGTCCAGATTGTTCAATGCCAGGTAAGCCAGTGTCCCTGAAAGCTTCAAGGCTGACAGGGACTTCTTTGGTTCTCCGAAATACATGGATCTGCTGCTGTCAATAAAAATATTGACCATTGCCTCCCGCTCTTCCATGAAAAGCTTGACAAAAAGCCTGTCGAACCTGCCGTAGGCATTCCAGTCTATACGCCGGAAATCGTCCCCCAGGGAATATTCCCTGAAATCGGAAAACTCTACGGAACTTCCCTTGCTGCGGGACTTCCTGTTGCCTCCCGAACCTGTATTCATCATCATTCTTACGTTTATTACTATTGTATCAAGTTTTTTCAGAAACTCTGCGTCAAAGATCCGTTCACTCAAATCAAACACCCGCTATCCCGTTATGTGCCTTGAAGGTCACAACATTAATGAAGTACATTATTAACTATAAATAAGTAGTAACTTCATCCAAAAGCCGGTCAATCAATACGTCTGTGGTAATCCCGTCAGCCACGGCATCGAAGTTCAGGAAGAACCTGTGCCTCAGAGAAGGGTGCGCAACATATTTAATATCTTCAAAGGAGACATTGTATCTGCCTTCCATGAGAGCCCTTGCCCTGGATGCGGTAATTATTGCCTGGGCGGCTCTCGGGCTTGCACCAAATCGAATATACTTCTTTGCACCTCCAGGTGCCCCTTCGATTTCCGGATGTGTGCCCAATACAACCCTGAGGGCATATTCCTGCACAGGCTTGGCTATCGGCACTTCTCTAATAATCCTTCGCATCAAAAGTATTGACTCCCCGTCTATGACCTTCTGAAGCTCCACTTCCTTATTGGTAGTTGTGATATCCATAATTTCCTTCAGTTCGTCAAAACTGGGGAACAAAACGCTCAGCTTGAACAAAAACCGGTCCATCTGCGCTTCGGGAAGCGGATATGTTCCTTCCATCTCTATGGGATTCTGTGTTGCCAGCACCAGGAAAGGCTGGGGAAGGCTGTAAGTTACCTTTCCCACCGTAACCGTCTGCTCCTGCATAGCCTCCAGAAGTGCGGACTGGGTCTTGGGAGTAGCCCTGTTTATTTCATCAGCCAGCACAAGGTTGGCAAAAACCGGCCCCTTTTGGAACTCGAAACGGCTGTTACCGCTGTCATCCTTTACTATTATGTTGGTACCCATAACATCAGCAGGCATCAAATCAGGTGTAAACTGTATCCTGGAAAAGGACAGGTCCATTACCTTTGACAGGGTCTTTACCAATTGGGTTTTTCCAAGTCCCGGAACCCCTTCAAGAAGCACATTCCCTCCTGCCAGTATTGCAATCAATACCTGCTTTACTATATCCTTCTGCCCGATTATTGTTTTTCCAATCTCGGCTTCAACCTTATTAACGGTATCTATTATCTCCCTGATCTGCTTTTCGTTTATTTCCATATGGCGGCCTCCTCCTAATCCTCCAGTGACGTAAAATATTCTTTAACCATATCCTTCATGCCCGGTGGTATGTCTGATATACTAATGCTTTCCATCGCTCTTTCCTTATACTGGCCGATTATCTGATTATATGGCACCGATGTTCCCCGAACCGTCCGGCTCTTGTCTGTTATGACCTGTTCAACAGTGCCTCCTGTACCTTTCTTTCCGCTGAGGTTGGAGGTTGTGCCTTCCCCCCCTATAGTCTGCGGGGTAAATATCTTCTCATACTCCCCGTCTTTTTTCACTGAGCCGTCCTTTTTACTGATGCCTGAGCTGCCTGAGGGTATGGGGGCTTGATTCTCATTGCCCATATCCGTACCGCTTCCGGCTCCGCTCCCCTGGCCGGATCCCTGACCGCTTCCACCGGGCTGATTGCCCTGGCCTTGCTGGCCATTGCCTCCGGTTGTATTACCCTGACCCTGATGTCCTCCGCTGTCTGCGGCTCCAAGTTCTTTTGCAAGCTCGGATATTGCATTCCTTATGCTTTCATTCTCCATAAGCTCGGAAATGCTTTTATCCAATTCGCCAAGCTCACTTGATATGTCCCCAAGCTCGCCGGAGGCAAGCTTCTCTGCCAGCCCTGCAAATGCCTTGCTTAACTCCGGATTATTCTTTATTTCCTGTGCCAGCTTGGTCAATTCTTCCGCAAGCTTCTGCTTTTCGACCGTCGAAAGCTTCCTTAAAGCTTCCGCCATTTCCTTTATGTTTTCCTTGAAAGCCCTTTCATCGCCGTTTTTTATCATATCCGCAAGGGCTTCTGTCATCTTATTTTTTGAAAGAACATCCACTATCTTTTTCAAATCTTCACCGGGAGAATATTTATCCTTGATATACTCCAGCTTCTTTTCAGCTCTCCCAAGTGCTTTGCTTATTTCCTTCTCATCCTTGGCTTCCTTAAGCTCCTGTTTAAGCTCCGAAAGCTTTGCCTCCAGCTCCTTTTTCTGCTCTTCGGAAAGCTTCGGATTGTTTTTCACTTTCTCAGTCAGTTTGTCGGCCTTCTTCTGCTGTTGGGTTATTTTTTCCTTTAGGCTGTGAAGCTCCTCTGCTCTTTCTGCCATAGGATTCGGTATAAATCCGGAAAGTGCAAGAACTATCGTCAAAATAACGCATATCAATAAATACCTATTGTTTGGCTTTAGAGGTATTCTCTTCTTGTAATCCGTTCCCTTAAGATGTGCCAGGGCATCATTCTTTTCAAGAACTGCAAAGGCGGATTGGCTGCCGATAAGCTCAAGGGCAGTCACTGTCCTCTCCTGCAGGCCTATGGAATCTGCCTTCAGTGCAGCATAATCATACCTTGGGGTCTTAAAGGCGGAATAAAGAAATGCAGCCAGCACAACCGATACCGCTATCTTGAATATGGTCAGATATACATTGTAAATGGGAACAAATCTTGCAGCAACAGCCACACCTATTCCAAGGCACAATGCCAATACAAGCCCAAGTATAATACTATTTATGATAAAAGCGGCATGCAGCCTGTCCCTTATGCGTCTCACCATTCTTATCAGTTCTTTATCGATAGGACTCATAAATATCACTCCTCATAACCCAGTAACCCCTATATGCTGTCTGAAGCCTTTTTCTTTTTTTCTCTCCTGAATCTAAAGAAACCGAATGTGCCTTTCCCTACAGGGTTTATCCTTGCAGCTGATAGTATCAACAACACTGCACACAATACGAGATCAAATATTATATTCCCAAGCCAGGGACTGATTGCATTCGCAGCATTGGAATTCCGGCCGAATCCTGCAGAAAACCCTAAGATGGCATTAATACCTCCATAATACCCAAATTGCTCGGCAAGAAGCGAACCGAAGCCTACCAATGGGTTTGAATATAATATCGGCAAGAATTTATTATAATCCCAATTGTAAAAAATCCTTATATAGAATACTCCTATGAATATGGTTCCAAAAGCCAGGAATGCCAAGGTACCATATGTAAAAACCGTGGAGGCTGTCGTCCTTTTCAGGTGCGCAGAGAAAAACATTCCAATACAGCCTATTGTCACCGCTGTCACAATATAAAAGCCGAAAAGCTGCATTATCTCCTTTATTGATATCCCTCCGAACAGAAATACCATGGAGAAAAGCGGGAATGAAGCAATAATGAGCAGCAGGGTCTGGCTGGTGGAAGCAAAAAGTTTCCCTATTATTATGGATATGGGTTTGAGTCTTGTGCAAAGCACCAGATCCAGAGTCTGCTTCTCCCTTTCCCCCGATATGGCTCCTGCTGTAAGTGCCGGAACAATGAACATTATAAGCATGAATTGAAATACGGCAAGAGCCGTATATGCACCTATGGATATCTGAGGATCAATGTTTGAGCTATAAGGGTCCATGAATGTGGTATAGATGATAAAAACTGCTACAGCAGTAAGCACCAGGAGATATAAGGCAATTATTCCCGCTGCCTTCCAGCCTCTCATTCTTACTTTCAATTCCTTTAAAAGTACGGGATTTATGTTCATTGCTCTTCCTCCCCCTTTGTGACCTTCATGAATACATCCTCCAGGTTGCCGTCCATCTGTGAAAAGGATACAACAGGTATCCCCCTGTTTATCAAATCAGAGAGTACCCTGCTCATCTCCCCGTCTCCGCCTCCGAAACCTGCCTGTATTGTATTCTCGCCAATCACCAGCTTATCGACAAAAGGATACTCCTTCAGGATCAATACCGCATCATCAAGCCTTTCTGTGACCTTTAGCCTGACAACCTTCTTATTATAAACCTGCTGCATTATCTCTTCGTTACTGCCGCTTATCACCATTCTGCCCTGGTCGATGATCCCTATGCTGGTGCAAAGCTCTGCAAGCTCGGGAAGTATGTGGGAACTTATGATTATCGTCTTTCCCATACCTTTCAGGTTCTTCAATATTTCCTTCATTTCGAACCTTGCCCTGGGATCCATTCCGGAAGCCGGTTCGTCAAGCACAAGGAGCCTGGGGTTGTGAACCAGGCTTCGGGCAAGGCAGAGCCGCTGCTTCATACCCCTTGAAAGGCTGTCTACATATGCTTCTCTCTTACTGCCGAGGTCTACAAGCTCCAAAAGGTCATCGGTGATTCTCTTCCTCTCCTGACCTTTTATATTATATATTGAGGCATAAAACTCCAGGTATTCACTTACCTTCAGGTCATCATAAACTCCAAAGAAATCAGGCATGTATCCGATTTTCTCCTTCATCCTTCTGCTGTTCCGTATGATATCCACTCCATCCAGGGTTATTTCCCCGGAAGTGGCTCTTAAGAGCCCGCAGATAATCTTCATTGTAGTGGTTTTACCCGCTCCGTTGGGACCTACAAAACCGAATATTTCCCCCTCAGCCACCTCCAGATTTAAATCTGAGACTGCCTGGAACTTTCCGTACCTCTTGTTCAGATTCTTTATAGCAAGCACTATTTGACACTCCCCTTCACAGAAATCCGAGGAAGCTGAGCATCAACATCACTCAATTCTACTTTCAGCTTAAGCATGCCGCTGCCGTCCAAATATCTTCCAAGGAGTTCTCGGTGTATTTCAAAGTCCCTGTAGTCTCCCTCAGTCCATTCCTTCTTTTCATTATCCCATATATACTGCCTTACACGCTGGGTATCTCCTACCGTGTACTGTATCTTAACACTCTCAGCTCTGATATCGTCAATTTTGTAATGCACCTCAAAGGAACCCCGTCCATAAAACGTCTTCCCGTAATCATCGTAATTCCCTGCATTCAAATTATTAACAATGGCAGGCTTCAGAAAACCAAGAGGATATTCCACATTTTTTCCGTCTCTGAAGCTCAGATTCACCTTGGAGGTAATAAAGGTCTTCTCATACTTCTTAGTTTCCCTGCCGTTTACCAGCAGATCTTCGGCCACAGGAGTGCTGCTCCAGGCAATCAGCTGTGCTTCATAGCCCTGATACGCCTCATATAAAAGGCCATACTCCAGCACATGCCTTTTTTGAAGGTTCAGCCTGAATTCGGCCATCTCCTCCGGAGTCAGCCTGGTATTTCGATTGATCCTATTAGGTCCGGAATAGGGATCCTTGTATATTGCATTTATCAGCTCATATCTTTGTCCGAAATAACTGCTGGGTTTTATATCTATCTGCTTTGTTTCTCCATTTTTTACAGGCCCTACATCGGCATATTGGGTCGGAGTTATTATATAGCATTCGTCCAGGTCAAAGCCTGAACTGTTGATTATCGTTCCTGCAAAAGAACCCTTTGCGTAATTCAGATTACTCTCCAGTTTGCCGGAAAATTCTTTACCGGTCTCCATAGCAAGGGTCTTCATGCTCCATACACCGCTTTTATAGAACTCCAGCACCGTCCTGGGGGCCAGAGTAATCTTTGAATCTATTCTATTTGAAGTATTTTCACTGTCTATAGGCCCTCTGTAGTAATTATCGTTAATTCTGAGAGGCTTGATATCGAAATCTCCTGCTGCCTCAATCCTGATGTTGTCTTTATTGGGAGTGAAGACTCCTGCATAAACCTTGGGGCTTATAGTTCCGCTGTTATCAATATCCACCAGTGATATGACATTTGTGACGGGTCCGGTCAGCCTGGTTCCGGCACCGGTAAGGTATACAATTCCCGAAAAGGCTATCGAAAGTACAGGTACGGTCACCCACATCAGCTCCCGTTTATCCATTCGCTTCAGTATATAATAGCCTATGGGAGCAGCAAGCAATATATATGCTATATATATGAACACCATGTAAGAGGTTCTGGGCATGGGCAGCTCAGGTATATTCCTGAGCGCATTATCTATGGTATAAAGGTTTTCTCTTACTATCATGCCCTTTTGATATATATCGCTGAAATAGTACTGCGGCATGATGCTCACAATCATCTTATCCGCGAAGGCACTATTCCCGACCCATGTGGAAAGGGGCTCCATTCCGAAATCAAAGGAGGCTACTCCCACCACGCCTTTGCCTTTCTCGATCTTCTGCAGTAATACAAAATCACCGTCTTTCATCACCGGTGTGCTATTATTCATGGTTATATCCAGAACACTGATATTCATTACCGATCCGGTCTTGCTCCCTGCCATCTCATTCAGGCTTGAGGTTGTGAGTGTACTCACTTCTCCTACTTCTCCCGTAATGAAATCATCCTTGAAGGCTGCCAGGGTCTTATTCTGTGAAGGCCCGGTTCCTATAACAAGCATTCCGCCATCCGATACCCACCTCTTCAAAGTCTCATACTGTGCCGCACTGAGCTTTGAAGTGTCATAATTGTTTATGACTATTACATTGAATGTCTTCAACACATCCATGTCCTCCGGAAAGCTATCCTCATCCAGCTTTACGTTTTTTGTGCTGATATTTCCGAAGCTCTGCATGGACACCTTATTTATATATTTAACGCTGTCAAAATCGTCACTTAGTATTCCTATGGCATAGGTATCCGCACTTGATCCCGGATCTATCCTGAAGGATTTTGTGCGTATAATGCTGTCCCCTTCTGCAAGATTTACATTAATCTTGGTGTTGAATACATTCATAGGAACATTCATCAGGAACTTTTTGACGGAATTCCTGGGCAGATTTACGTTAATCGCATATATTGTAATACTGTCGTATTGATTGGGCATTTCAATCTGCAGCTCACCGTTTATATCCCGAAAGTTGTTTTCTATTTCAAAATATACCGGTGCAGCAAAGCCAATTTTATAGAATTTGTCAAAGCCCACCTTCATATCGATTCTTATTTCATCCTCTGCCTCAGCCTGCAAGGGCTGCAGCGCAGGCTGCCCAATGATCAAAGCAAGCATTAGGATGAATGCAGCTGCTCTTAATACTTTTTTCAATGTTTAACCCCCATGTCAAGTCAATTTTCCCTTATACTATGTACAGTCATACCCATTATTATAGACGCATTGTATCGGGCAAATGTTTCGAAGTATATGAATGATGCGACATAACTACTTATACTTAAAGCTGATTTTTGTATTTCTGAATCTTATATATCTTTTCAGCCTGCCGGATACCTCCTGCCTGGCAAAAAAGAATAATGAAAATGCCTCCCATAAGAATACCCAGCCTCCGATGGTAAAGCCCTCTATTAAGATAGCAGTAAAAAAACCAGGCTCTGCTTGCTTCCCTGACAAGTATCCCACCGATAAAAAAGCAACAGCCATTACAATATATAATAGTATTTTTTGCCTGATCTGCTTTAACTCTTTTCTTATGAAATGAACGCTGTAGTCAAAATAATTCTTTACCCCCACTTTTGACAGGTTTTCTTTTTCCATGTCATATTGGTCTTCAGGCAGGTAAAACATCAGTTCCAAAGGAAATTCCAGAGGAATATCGGAATCGCATTCTTCCAAAAAACTAATAAGATCCGGATCCAAATCCCTTCTTTTGATCGGAGAAGGATCCCAGCCATTGAAAATTTCATTGTAATCAATTAGTGAAACCTCAATAATATACGCTTTTGTATCCGGATTCATCTTATATATCTGCTTCAGATAATTCTTCTTTTTCTTAAACATGCGGACCTCCATATATGGTATAAGTACTGATGATATGTATATATTATCCCAATTATTGGCTTTTGTAAACTTTCCTGTATGCCAAGCCCCCTTTATTCTGGTAAAATGAAAGTATATATTTTGCACATGTGAATACAATGCAAAGTGTTTAGTGCAAAATACAAGGAAGCGGAGGAGTATTAATGAATATTGATAGGATGAAAAATCTGCTGATTGAACTTTGCAGTGTTCCAAGCATATCTGAGACACCGGGAGAAATTGAAATGGCAGAAAAGATCTATGAAACAGTCATGAAGATGGATTATTTTAAGAACAACCCGGCTAATGCAGGAATCAACCCCATAAAGAATGACCCCTTCAGAAGATACTATGTCCATGCCTTGATGGAGGGGAAGCCGGAGAGCAAAAAAACCGTTATACTGCTGAGCCACTTTGATGTTGTAAATGTAGAGGATTATGGTGCTTTTAAGGATTATGCATTCAAGCCTTTGGAATATACCGAGCTTCTCAAAAAGGGCAGCGGCATCAGCCTCTCAAAAGAAGCTGAGATGGATCTTGCCTCAGGTGATTATATTTTTGGCCGCGGAATAATGGATATGAAGTTCGGATTAGCCCTTGATGTCGAAATTATGCATCAGTTAGAAAATAAATTGGACAATTTCCCGGGAAATATCCTGTTGCTGTCGGTTCCTGACGAAGAAAACAATTCTGCGGGAATGCTTGCCTCTGTTGAAATGCTGGCAAAATTGAAAGAGGAAAAGGGATTGGAATATGTATGCTGTATTGTATCAGAACCTCATTTTCCAAAATACCCCGGAGACAGCAGCAAGTACATATATACAGGGGCTGTCGGAAAATTACTTCCGGTCTTTTACTGCGTCGGAAAGGAGACTCATGCGGGAGATCCTTTTTCCGGCCTTAACCCTAACCTTCTGACAGCAAAAATAATAGAGAAAATTGAACTTAATCCGGAACTGTCGGATGTATCGGCAAGCTTTATGACGCCGGCTCCGGTATGTCTTAAACAGTCAGACACAAAGAACTCTTATTCTGTCTCAACTCCGGCAGCAGCCTACTCTTATTTTAATTTTATAACCGTAACTTCTGCACCGGATGAAGTACTTAATAAGCTTAAGAGTATCAGCGAAAAGGCATTTGAAGAAGTACTTCACAGCATTGAAAACAAGGCTGACCGCCTCCAGTCCCTTACAGGCAGCAAACCGAAGCTTCCATCCATAAAACCCATGGTAATTACATTCCGGGAGCTTTATAAAATGTGCCTTGAAGCCAGGGGAAAAGAATTTGATGAGCATATGGAGTCCTTTATAAAAGAATCACAGGCAAGCGATCTTAGGGAGCTGTCCGTTGATATAGTCAGGGAAGCGCACAAATTCTGCCCCTATCGTGACCCTATGATAGTCCTGTTCCTTGCGCCCCCTTATTACCCCCACTCGGGAAAAAGCGGACAGAACGGCAAAATAGCTGAAATAACAGAGAAAATCATTAAAAAGGCAAAGTCAGAATATGGTGAGAGTATTTCTTGGGAGCCCTTCTTTCCGGGCCTGTCCGATATGAGCTATTTGGGGCTGCCGGACAATATAGATGTTGAAAGCTTAAAGACAAATCTTCCTTTATGGGGAGACAGATACACAATTCCCTTGGATATAATAGCAGGCCTCAATATACCATTTATGAATATTGGGCCTTTGGGAAAGGATGCACATAAATACACTGAAAGGATCAATATCTCATATTCCTTTGAAATAGCATCAAAGCTTGTGTTTGAAGCAGTATTGTCAGCCCTTGATGCAAGGCCTGAGGATTTCGGGTTATAATAAGAATGGAGGTGCTTCAATGGCTAAGGTAATACTTAAGAAGGGCGAAGAAGAGAGAATACTTATGGGCCATCCCTGGGTGTTTGACAATGAAGTGAAGAATATAGACGGGGCTTTTGACCCTGCCGACATTGTTGATGTATGTGACTCAAAGGGCCAGTTCCTGGGAAGGGGATATATAAACCCCAAGTCCAAGATACTGGTAAGAATTATGACCAGGGAGCATGAGGAAATAAACAAGGAATTCTTCAGAAAAAGAATCCTTCAGGCTTGGGAATACAGAAAGAAACTGGTAGATACCTCAAGCTGCCGGGTCATCTTCGGCGAAGCTGACCTTCTGCCTGCCCTTATAGTAGATAAGTTTGGTGACTATCTCAGCATTCAGACCCTGTCCCTGGGAATAGAAAAGTATAAAAGCACAATTGTTGAGCTATTGGAGGAAATTCTTGAGCCCAAGGGGATTTATGAGCGAAATGATGTTCAAATCAGGGAAAAAGAAGGATTGAAGCAGCAAAAAGGCTTCATAAAAGGCCCTTTTGATACTACCGTGGAAATAAGGGAAAATGAAATCAGAATGCTTGTGGATATTGAAAACGGACAGAAAACAGGATACTTCCTGGATCAGAGGGAGAACAGGGCAGCACTCAAGCCCTTTGTGAAGGATGCCCGTGTATTGGACACATTCAGCCATACAGGAGGCTTTGCTCTGCATGCGGCTTACTATGGTGCCAGGGAAGTCACCGCGGTAGACATATCAGAGCATGCAATAGAATACCTTAAAAGGAATGCTGATATCAATGGACTGCAGAAAAAGATAAATGGCGTAACAGGGAATGTCTTTGATGTATTGAAGGAATATCAGACATTAAATGAAAAATTCGATGTGGTTATACTTGATCCTCCAGCCTTCTGCAAGACCAAATCAGCATTGGCCGGAGCATACAGGGGTTATAAGGATATAAACCTGAGGGCTATGAAAATATTGAATCCGGGAGGCTTTCTTGTGACCTGCTCCTGTTCCCACTATATGTATCCGGGACTGTTTATGGAAATGATACAGGATGCAGCAATGGATGCAGGAAAAATAGTCAGGCAAGTGGAATTCAGGACCCAGGCAAAGGATCATCCGGTACTCTACGGTTCCAATGAGTCCATGTACCTGAAATGCATTATACTGCAGGTAATATAGCCAGGCTTTATATCCCGTTTTCCAGCATGAATACTTTCCACCGGCCAAAGCTTTTCCTGTAATGTATATACCATATCTGAGGGTCTTCTTCCCCTTCTATAAAAACCTCCACTCCGGAGGCTATCGTTCCGTCATCCTCTGTTACATACCAGCTATGCCTTACCTGCACAAGCTTCCTGTCAGTTGCCATATAACCTTCCACATGCAGGTCCCCTGAGGTGTATCTTATATAACTGGAATCATCCTCAGAAATAACATACATCGTACCCTTGCAAAGCATATTTTCAACTTTTGCCTTATCCCTATCAAAAGCTGCCTGCACAAATTCACAGGATTTTGAAGCAATAAACTCGCCTAATTCATCAATATTCATCACTTCTGTATTTTCTTGTACCTCCGGCTGAATTTGGATATCATCTGCTTCTTTTAAACCTTCCGGTACAGCATCGGAGATTTGCCCCCTGTGCCCTGACAGTGCACCTCCAAGACAGAGGTCGGTAAATGCAAGTACGAGAAACATGACAGCAAAATATTGCAAATATCTCTTCACTGTGTTCACCCCAATAATAGAAACTCATAGTGAAGTTATTATTTGCCAAGCAGCTCAATATAATACAAGGTATATTATCTATATTATTGCTTTAATGAACCTTTTATGCCTATCCCTGGACAAATCGATATAATCTGCCCCGGCTCTGACGATAGGCTGCCATATCCTATTAGGATTTATGAACACTACCTCACACATTTCACCGCTATTGAGCTCTACGAAATCATTAACATAAGAATTGGCAATATTTTTCAGAAACACTGTCAGCACCTTGGTATCCAGCTTGCCAAAGGTCTGCATTTCAAAATTCTTGATTACCTCAAAGGGGCACATCCTGTTACGGTAGGACCTGTTGGAGGTCATTGCATCATATATATCGGCTATTGCTACTATCTTGGGGAACAGGGGTATGTCTTCATCCAATGAGCCTATGGGGTACCCTGAACCATCAATTTTCTCATGATGCATCAATACCGAATACTTCATATTAGCTGTTGCATCCAAGATATTATCCATCATCATATATCCAAAAATAGTATGCTTCTTTACCTCTTCAAACTCGCTTTTCGTAAGCTTTCCGGGCTTCTGCAGAAGCCTTTCGGGTATCTTAGTCTTCCCTATGTCATGAAGCAATCCTGCTGTTGCAATCTCGTCAATTTCTTTATCACTGAGCTCCAGCCATTTCGCAATTATGATTGACATAAGCGACACATTTAGTGAATGGGAATATGTATAATCATCCAAGGGCCTTGCCAGATGAAGATAGTTTATAACTTCACTTACAGTACTGAATTCCCTTATTATATGCCTGCTGATCTGACCCACTGTTTGCACATCTACAGCTGCACCTCTGCCAATTTCTTTAATAATGTAAGTTACCTCGTCTACTTTGGCTGCATACTTTTCTTTAAAAGCTCTAATTTTGCCGGAATCATAGACACTGGGTATCTCTTCTTCCTGAACAGCATATAAACTATCATTCTCGGTGAGCCTGACCCTGACTTTATCTACACTATTAGCATAGATTTTCTCAATCTGCCATTGATCCAGTATTGTATCCTTGTTGAGAATC